>NZ_JAQCSY010000017.1:0-71749 GCF_027686195.1 Coprococcus sp. AF102-57
TTTTGCGCAATTCAGAATATTCTGACATTAGTTCAGCCATCCATATAGTCAGACGGATTTCATGCTCGCATGAAAAGACGGCTGATTATACGGATGAGATGAGCGCCACTCTATGAGCAAAATAGCTGCGCAGCAGCGACAAGTGCCGCAGGCACGCTTTTGCGAATGGCGCGGCTGAACGTCCCTTATTCCATTTCAGAATATAGCCTCAGCAATCGTTCTCCAACTTTTCCAAGACTTTTATTACAAGCAATTTTCCGTTCTTCCTTTTTCATCAAACGAACATCCTGACTGAAAATCGCAGTTATCTTTTCCTGAAACTCTTTTATTGTCTCTGCTTTATATACCTGTTTTTCATCTTCAAGCCATCCTTCATACACAGGAATGTTTCTTACTATTGTCGGAATTTCACAGGCAAGAGCTTCTAAAACAACGATTCCTTCCGTTTCCTCATAACTCATAAACGAAAATACGTCTGCCCCACAATATGCATCACGCAGTTCATCAGACTTTACGAATCCTGCAAACAATACATTATCTGGTTTCTTTGATATCGCCTCTTTGATTTCTGCTGTCACCAGGCTTTCATTACCGCCTCCAAACCAGATAAACTGTACTTTCGGCATCATTCTGGCCAGTTCAAGAAAATCCAGAATTCCTTTTCTTCCAATCAAATGTCCCACAGATATCACAACCTTCTGCTCTTCCGTTAGCTGATATTTTGCACGGAAGCGTATTCTCCCCTCTGGATCAGGTTTGAAAAATTCTGTATCCACACCATTAGTAATCGAATAAATTTTTCGTTTCAGTCCATACCCTTCCAACAGTTTTCTGGAATACTCGGTTGGCGTCACAACAACATCCCCCAAATTATAACAAAAGCAGATCCATTTTTTAAAAATCGGCGCTGCAAGATTAGAACCAATAAAGGAATTTTTAAAATCTTCCATTGTAGAATGCCCATAATAAATCACTTTTTTCTTCTGCATTTTTGCTATAAAGGCCGCAATCACCGAATCTGGAAAAACTGTATTCATATGAACCACGGTTGCTTCTTTCCACCTGGCTGCACGCGGTGCCTCTACTGCATTCAGCATTTTCTCCTGATGCTCGATTGCTTTTCCGACACCACTTTTTTCTACAATCGGAAACCCACCTCTGTATATATATGTTTTCATAATCTTTACCCTATTCCTTTTATAATGAAAATAACATCTTAAATGCTGTCGTAAGTCCCAGACTGTAAAGTGCAATAGAAAATGGTTTTCCAAGTACAATAACTGCTGTAAACTGTTTCCACGTCATTTTTGTAGTTCCCGCAAGATAACACAAGAAATCATCCGGTGCCACCGGGAAAAAGATTGCCAGCGCAAATAATTTCAAAAACTTACCGTCCTTCTGGGTCCATCCATCATATTTTTCTATCATTTTTTCAGAAAACATTTTGTATAAAACCGGCCTTCCTATTGTCTTTGAAATTCCAAACACTGCAATTGATCCTATACAGATACCAATATAATTATAAAGAAATCCTAGCCACGGCCCAAAAAAGATCACACCACCCAAGCAACTGACTCCACCCGGTAGGATTGGAATAATAACCTGCACAACCTGGATCAGAATAAAAACGAGCATTCCAGTATAACCGAATTTCCAGATAAATGTCTGCAAAGAATCTACCGAATTTAAAATGCCGTTTTTATATGCCCAGATTGCAAGAAGCGTACATCCGGCTAGTCCGGCTATCGAAAGCAGATTGAAAAATCCAGTCAGATTTCTCTGTTTCTTAGGCTGCATTTTCATATCGGTATTTTCGTATTTGCTGTTCATAGATTTTTTCCACTCTTTCGGCAAAATTTTCGGAAGAAAATTTTTCTGCTGAAATAGCAGCCTTGTTTTGCATCCTGCCTCTTGCATTTTCACTCATCCCCTTCCATTCTTGGATTCTCATAAGATAATCTTCTTTTTTATCATACTGCCATCCATTTTCCCCATCTGTCACAACTTGTTCCAGACATCCGTCTCTTCTGCAAAGGAGCGGAATACCACTTGCAAGCGCTTCTGCATAAGTCATTCCCTGTGTCTCGCTGGTAGAAGCACTGACAAAGAGATCTCCTGCCTGATAATAGTGTCCCACTTCTTCCGGTATGATCATTCCCGTAAAAATCACATTTTTAGCAAGCTTTAGCTCTTCGACCTTTTTTTTCATCTCCGGAAGATATGGTCCATCCCCTACAAGGACTAAAATCACCCCGGATTTTCCTGCATCTTGCTGATATTCCAGAAGCTCTTCAATGTTTTTTTCCTTTGCCATTCTGCCTACATATACCAACACCAGTGCATCCTGTGATATACCAAGCTGCATACGGATTTTTTTACGCCAGTCTTCTTTTTTACATAGCTGATATTTTTCCAGATGGATTCCAGATGGAATAACTTCCACCGGACAAGACACCTGGTATCCTTCCAATATCTTACGGATCTTATCGCTGGGTGCAATTAGGGTTTCTACCGCATTTGCAAGTTTCTTTGTCATCAACTGCACAATATTTCTTCCCCATACTTTCTGCGGTGAAAAATAATGGGTATAGTCCTCGTAAACTGTATGGTACGTATGTACAATCGGAACATGAAGTTCAGATGCGATCCTTTTCGCTAAGAAAAATGTGGAAAATTCACACTGTGAATGCACAATATCCGGTTTCCACTCAAGCAACATTTCCATATAGTCACCTGCTGCCTTTGGAATTTTTAATCTTGCCTGCGGATAAATGCATCCAAGTCCAATTGATCCTGCATAAACCACATCGCCTTCTATATAAGAATGAAATGTTCTTGATAATGTAAGAATTTTTACTTCATGTCCTCTTTCTCTTAGCTGTCTGGAAAGATTCATAACTGAAGTAACAACACCGTTTATAACCGGTTCGTACCAGTCTGTTGTAATCAATACTCTCATTTATTAATTCCTCCCGTTATCTTTTTATGAGCATAGTTTAACAGGAGATTGTTAAGATATGGAAAGGGCATTTCTAAAGAATTTTTAAACAAATGCGAAATATTCATTCAAGACAATATTTCAAAAAAAGTGTATCACTTTTTAGAACTCTCTAAAAAATGATACACTTTCTATTTACTCACTTAATACATCCAATGCACTCATTGCCAAGAGCTGAACAGAAGCATGCAGATTTCTTTTTCCTTCTTCTCCGCCTGCTGCTACTGCAAACTCTTTTGTATGTGTCCCTACATGCTCTTTCAATTTCACATAAAACTGAATTGCCGGTATTTCATGGGTTACATTTCCAACATCAGTCGAACCGATTCCCTGAGTCAGGTCACGCTCTATATACTCTTCACCAATAAAGTCCATGTTCTTACGAACATACTGAACCAGTTTCTTATCATTACGCACATCTTTGATAACTTCATCCAACTGTCTTTCTTCAACTTCTGTCCTGGTTGCAATTGCCGCTCCTTTCGCACAATCACGAATAGCATCAACCATTTCCATCATATAATCATATTCCAGTGAACGAATATTAAATACTGCTTTCGCTTCATCTGTTATAGTATTATGAGCTACTCCGCCTTCTGTAATAATTCCGTGTACTCTGCTGTAATCTTTAAAATGTAAACGCATCATATCAACCGCATGGAACATTAACTGAACTCCACTTAGTGCATTTGCTCCCTTCCATGGGCAAGCTGCCGCATGAGCCGGTTTTCCTTTGAAGGTGAATTCCAATGTAATTGCTGCAAAAGAAATATCATCTGGCATAGATTCATCACACGGATGCATCAGAAGTGCAGCATCAATTCCTTCAAATACTCCATGGCGAACCATAATCGCTTTGCCACTGCCCTTTTCTTCGGCCGGAGTACCTAATACTTTTAACACGCCACCTATCTCATGCTTTTCCATAACTTCCTTTAATACAATTCCTGCACCGGCTGCTGATGTTCCGATCAGATTATGTCCACAACCATGTCCGATTTCTGGAAGACAATCATATTCTCCCATAAGTGCTACTGTTTTCCCTGGTTTTCCAGAATCAAAAACTGCTTCAAAAGACGTCGGCATTTCTGCAATTCCTCGTTTAACAACAAAGCCATGGCTTTCCAACAGTTTGCAAAGTGCTTCCTGTGATTTATATTCTTTAAATGCCAGTTCAGGGTTTGCAAAAATATAATCACTTACTTTTTCAAATTCTTCCTTTTTCTCTTTTGCAAGATTACTGATTTCCTGTTTCATTAATTCTAAATTATCCATATTCTTCACCTCTCATTTTATCTGTATGGTTTTAGATCATTCCTTTTAAAGATAAGATAATATTTGAAATTGCTGCTGATCCAAAATAAGTAGATGCCATAACCACAAAGGATACAATTACAATTTTCCAGCTGAGTTTTTTGAAAACCTCAAGCTGGTCTCCTACAGCAATTCCAGCAAAAGCAAGTAGCGGAAGTCCTACAAGTCCAAAACTATATGCACTCATTGCATTTACGATAAAATCTGCAATCGGAGATATCGGCAATGTCAAAACAAAGGATACCAGTGTAGCCCACGCAAATCCTGGAAGATTAGGTTTTTTCACAACATTTTTCAAGGTAATCGCAATCACTACCATTACAAAGCTTACCACTGTCGACTTTGCCAAATCCGGAAGTTTGCTTCCAATAGAAACCATATGTATAATTATGACAATTCCATAAATCACCAATACTATTTTAATTTGTTCTAAAATATTACTTAATGTCGATTTTTCTTGTGGAGTTTGTTTTGTATTTTCCATCTTATGCCTCCTCAGATGCTTTTTTAAATAATTTAGCCCTTAATTTTTCAATACCTGGATTAACACGATTATAATACCAGTTCGCTAATGGCAATGCCAAAAACATTTCCACATACACACCTGTTACTGCAGTTAAAAGTCCACTGGTTGCAGAATATGCAAGAATTTGTTCTGAATACATAGGTGCCGCTGCATTTGTCAACGCTGCAGTAGCCGCATTCATCATAGATGCACTTCCCATACCTGATGCCATCGCAAGTGCATAAGGATGAAATCCGATTGCTAACCCGATCGGTGCCAGGAAAGAATAGAAGAGAGTACCAAATACACTTCCGCTAATATAAGTTCCAAGTGTTCCCATTCCTTCTCTGGATTCCAGACCATATTTATCTCCGATAATACCAAGTGCCGTATCTCTGCAAAGAGAGAACGTTCCACCCACAGCACTTCTTCCTAATCCAAGGAGTAAGCCAAGTGGTAATGCAATCAGCATCGTCATCATATTTCCCGCTTCCTGAAACAGTAAAGCAGGACCTGCCTGTAAAACAATTCCAACCTTTGGACCTGCATTGATACCAAACATAATTCCAAGCGGATATAATGTAAGAGACAACAAAAACGGTGCCCGTTTAATTTCTGCGTTACTAATAAATTTCTTCAGTGGGGGAATCACTTTTCCTAATAATGTTGGAGATAAAAGAATTCCCATGATGATAACCCAAATCATCGTCAATATCTTCACGTCAATCCCCATCACCTTAAATTGAAGTGGACCAATCAGCTCCGCAATAATGCAAATAATAATAGTTGCGATCATGCAATTTACAGTCCCTGTTCTTTCTTTCACATTTCCTTCCTCCGTTTCTTCCGAATTCTTATTTGACTACAGTATAACATTGACTTCTTAAAGTGTCGACACTCTCCATGCACCATAATGTCCCTGTTTTTTATGCACTTTGCACATTTATTATTCTTTCAAAAATATAGCATGTGCATTTCGCCCAACTATTTTCTTTCTTTTTAGGCACGCACAATATCGACTTTCCTATTTAGTAATGCTAAACTTTGCTTGTCAATTAAAAAACTATTTTAGTTAGAAAGAGAGGATTTAAGATGTTATTCAAACAATTAATAGAAGCTTTCGACATTATAGACAGTAAGAACGTAAACGGCAACTCTGTCGCATCTTATTTAAAATCCATAAAACAAGATGCGGATATTCAGGTTTATCCTTTAGTTGGACCAAAAGGTTCTACAGATATGTTAAAAATTCGCATCCCGGGTCTTCACGGAAAGACTTCCGGAGGCGATGCTCCGACAATTGGACTTCTTGGGAGATTAGGCGGACTTGGTGCTCGTCCTGAGCGAATCGGGTATGTATCTGACGGTGATGGTGCCCTCGTTGCAATTGCTCTTGCTGCCAAATTATTAGATATGCAGAATAAAGGGGATTTTTTAGAAGGTGACGTATTCATTTCTACACATATTTGTCCGGATGCACCGACCGCGCCACATGTTCCGGTTCCATTTATGGGATCACCTGTAGAAATGGCACAGGTAAATGCAGAAGAGCTCACACCGGAACTTGACGCAGTTCTCTCTGTAGATACTACTAAAGGAAATCGCGTGATCAATCACAATGGATTTGCAATCTCACCTACAGTAAAAGAAGGCTACATCCTTCGTACTTCCGAAGATCTTCTTGATTTAATGCAGATTACTACGGGAAAACTTCCAAAAGTATTTCCATTAACACAGCAGGATATCACTCCTTATGGCAATGATCTTCATCATCTAAACAGTATTCTGCAACCGGCAACTGCTACTAATGCACCTGTAGTCGGGATTGCCATCACAACAGAAACAACTGTTCCCGGTTGTGCAACCGGAGCCAGTCATATGACTGATCTTGATGAAGCTGCACGCTTTATGTTAGAAGTTGCCAAATCCTTTGGCCGTCGTTCTCTTAAATTATACGACGAAGAAGAATTCAAAAAATTACAAAGTTTATACGGTTCAATGAATCATTTCCAAAAACTGAATCCTTTCTCGTAATAGATACATACTGTTTTGAAATAAAAGATGCCCTGAAAAGGCATCTTTTATTTCAAAAATTTCTTTATTCGAAGCGCAAGCGCTATCTCAAGAATACTATTCGGATCTGACAAATCATATCCTGTCTGATTTTCAATTTTTTTAATTCTGTATATCAAAGTATTTCGATGCAAATGAAGTGCATTTGCTGTTATATTTCTTGCCCCTAAATTATTCACGAGAACTTCCAGCGTTTCTAAAAGTTCACTTTCATTTTTTTGATCATATTCAATAAATGCATTCAACTTGTCCTCCATAAACTCCTGACACAGCTCATGCTTACTGATTTCTTTCATGATTCTCCAAAAGCCTGCATCTTCTATACAAAGTACTTTTGAATTGAATTCCTGGCACACTGCAATTTCTACTGTATCCCTTGCATCCTGATAAGCCTTTCCGAAACGTTGGTAGGAATTTTCTACTCTCGAAACACCTATCGCTGCAGTATATCCTGTCTTTTCCGAAATATTTTTCTGAATCTTCTCGAAATACTCTTTCGTTATAGTTTTCTCTTTTGTCCGTTTTAATATGCATTGAAAATTATCATTATTCGACAAAACAATTACTTTTTCCCCACCAAAAGATTCTTTTATCATATTTTCGATTTTCTCAATTTTTTCATGAACAATCTCTTCCTGTAGTTCATGTAATTTTTGTTTAATTCCATCAATTTCAATATAAACGATCTGGTACGGAGGTGATGGCCATTTTTGTTCTTTAATCCGATAGTTTCCTTCTTCATTACATGTGATATTTCCTGTCAAAAGATCAATAAACAATCTTTTATCCATTTCCCGACGGTTATATTTTTCAATTCGAGAATGAATGGTATCCATCAAATTGTTCTGTGATTTTATCAATGCCTCCATCACAAGATAATTCATTTCTATGAAAGGCAAATCTTCCGGCCACAAAATGATTGGGAACTGTAATTCATTAGCCAGTTTGATCGCATCATCCAAAAAACAACCAATATATCTATATTTTGTCGCGAGCGCAGCTGCCTTTGCTTCATACAAATTTCTTATCAGATTCATTATTTCTTCTTTTGTGTCACTATATGCATATCCAGTTGTAATATACAAAACATTTGGGCGCATCCATACTTTCATATCTGGTATTTCCATACAATCCACAAAGCGAACAATCCTATCAATTCCACCTTCTCCGGCTGCTAATGTACATCCTTTCGACTGTGCCAGCTCTAATACCTCTTTTACTTTTATTGACACTTTCTATTCCATCCCTTTTTATTTGTATTATAGATAAATATAGAATATCATAAAACACTGTTTTTTCAAATATCATCTTACGCTTAACTTTATCCAGATTGCGTTTCTGACCGAACGTCATTTTTTCTCATGGATTTTTTCCACACTTTTTGCTATACTATTCTCAATACTGGCACTATTAACGACATTACACAGGAGGTTCACATGAAGAAAGTGCTTCAAATATTTCAGAGAGATTTAAAGAGACTCTTACGTAGCCCTGCTGCTGCTCTCGTCATGGTGGGAGTCTGCATTCTCCCTTCTCTCTATGCATGGTTCAACATTGCCGCCAACATGGATCCCTACGGCAATACAAAAAATGTAAAAGTGGCAATTGCAAATTGTGACACCGGTGGACACACCGGTTCGATGGATCTGAATGCCGGAGGCACCATCGTACAAAATCTGAAAAAAAATCACCAGCTTGGCTGGACCTTTGTTGATGAAAAGAAAGCCAAAAGCGGTGTCCGTTCCGGCAAATACTACGCTGCCATTGTAATCCCGGAGGATTTCAGCGAGTCTCTCCTCAGCATCCTTTCCGGGGATTTAAAACAGCCGCAGCTCGACTATTATATTAATGAAAAGAAAAACGCGATCGCTCCGAAGATCACCGCCACCGGCGCAAGCACGATCCAGCAGCAGATCAATGACACCTTTTCGTCCGTTGCCGCTGACTCCATTGCGAAGATCGTGCAGAAATCGGCCGGTACACTGACCGGCAAGCTTGACGGAACAAATTCTACGCTGATGCAGGCGCTTACCGATACCCGTAAGAATCTTGCTGACTATCAGAACGCCCTGAAGGATTTCCAGGCTACGGTAAAAGATTCCGGTTCTTTGATCGATGACACTCTGAAAACACTGGACTCTGTAAATGCTGTTGCCTCTTCCGGTTCTGCTGCCCTTGCAGATACATCAGATCTGCTTGCCACCAGCCGGACAGCAATCGGAACCTTTTCCACAGAATTTTCTACCAGCCTGTCAGATGGCGAGACGCTTTTAACCAATGTCTACACCTCCGCAGCCTTAAAGCTCGGAACTTTTGAGACAAAAGCCACACAGGTCAACACTGCGATTGGAGACAGTATTTCTTCTGCCAGCTCTTTAAATAAGAAAAATGCAGAAATTCTGGAAAAGCTTGCCGCCCTTCAGCAGCAGATCGGAAGTGATTCTTCCCTGTCCGGTATCGTCAGCGAAAAAATTGCAGAACTCCAGGTACAGAATGATTCTCTTCAGGAACTCATTGATTCTCTTGGGAACAGCAATTCCAGCATAGGAAATGCACTGACTACAGCAAGTAATACCAGAAGTTCTCTTGAGACACTCACTGCCCAGAACCGACAGTCTCTGCAGAATTACAGAAGCAGTCTGAACCAGTCGCTTCTGCCACAGCTGAACCAGTCACTTGACAGGCTTGCCACATTGAGCGGAAGCCTTTCTTCTACTTTAACCGGGGTAAATCCGACGATCACACAGTTAAAGGTGATCCTTACCCAGTTAAAGAGCAGTTTAAACGAAAGTGCAGACGCACTTGGTCAGACCGGAGGAACTCTTGAAAGCGTAGATACTGCTCTGAAAAATATTACCGCTGACCTAAAAGCTCTGCAGAGCTCCGAAACCTACCAGCATCTAATCTCACTGGAAGGCATCGACTCAGATTCCATTTCTGATTTTATGTCCTCACCGGTTTCGATCAATTCAAAGGTACTTTATGATGTGGAAAATTACGGTTCCGGAATGACTCCGTTCTACACTAATCTGGCACTCTGGGTTGGTGGACTGATCCTGGTATCCATCCTGAAACAGGAAGTAGACAAAGACGAAACCATTTCCCGTTTTACTCCGACAACTGCTTATTTCGGACGTTGGATGCTCTTTGTCGTGGTCGGACTGATCCAGGGATTCATTGTGTGCGTAGGAGATTTGCTGCTTCTGAAAGTACAGTGTGTCCACCCGGTTGCATTTGTGTGCGCTGGTATGCTCTGCTCCTTTGTGTATGTCAATCTGATTTATGCAATGGCGCTGACCTTCAAGCACATTGGAAAAGCACTTGCCGTTGTCCTGGTCATCCTGCAGATCCCTGGTTCTTCCGGAACCTATCCGATCGAGATGACACCGGTCTTTTTCCAGAAACTGCATCCGCTTCTTCCGTTCTCTTACGGAATTGGCGCTATGCGTGAGTGTATTGCCGGATTTTACAAAAATAACTACGCAAAGAATCTGCTGACCCTGCTGCTTTTCCTTCTCCTTGCATTCTTCATCGGACTGCTACTGAGACCACTTCTGATGAATCTGAACCATCTGTTCGACAAACGTCTTGCCGAGACAGATCTGATGCTGGGAGAGACTGCAACCGGTGAGCTCTCTCGCCCACAGCTTACACTGATGATGAAAACCATGATGCAGGATGAAGACGGACGAGCTGATTTTATCCGACGTGCCAACCGCTTCGAAAAACGGTATCCAAAACTAATCCGTACCGGTTTTATCCTGATCCTTGTAATTCCACTGATCTTTCTTCTTCTGATGTTCAGTCTGGAATCCAAGATCATATACCTGACACTGTGGATCATTTCCCTGATCGTACTCGCCGTCTATCTGATCTGTGTGGAATATATTCACGACAAGACCTCCAGACAGCTTTCCTATATCCATCTGTCTGAGGAAGAATTTTTTAAAAAAGTAAAGGAGGGAAAAGACAAATGAGAAATATATGGACCATCTTCACAAGAGATATCCGGAAAATAAGAACAAATGTCATTGCACTGATCGTCGTTCTTGGCGTCACAGTGGTTCCCTGCCTTTATGCATGGTACAACATTGCGGCAAGCTGGGATCCCTATGGGAATACCGGGAATCTGAAGGTTGCCGTGGCAAGCGTAGATGAAGGCTATATCGGAAACCTGATCCCGCTCCAGCTGAATCTTGGCGATCAGGTATTGTCTGCTCTTCGGGAGAATACACAGCTCAACTGGGTATTTACAACCAAAAGTAAAGCAATGAAGGGTGTAAAATCCGGAGAATATTACGCAGCGATCGTAATCCCGGAAGATTTCAGTACGAACCTGATGAGTGTATTTTCCAGTGATATTAAGAAACCAGAAATTACCTATTACTCCAATGCAAAAGAAAATGCCATTGCACCGAAGGTAACAGACAAAGGAGCAACCGCAGTCCAGACACAGGTCAACGAAGTATTTATCGAAACCATTTCCGATACGGTGCTGACTGCACTTCAGACTGTTGCAAATACCGCAGACTCCAGGGATTCGGATGAGCTTGCAGGTACACTGATCACAAACCTGAATAAAATCGGTTCTGATCTGTCTGCTTCTTCGACGACTCTGCATTCCTTCTCACAGATGACCGATTCTGCGCAGCAGCTTCTGGACACAACTGCCGGGTTCTTAAAAGTAACGAAAGAACAGGCTTCTGCAAATGCAGATACTCTTTCCGGTACACAGCAGTCCTTCTCCGGGATTCAGGAGACTCTGGACGGAGCTACAGACGGAATCAATACTGCGCTGACCTCTACCAAAAGCTTTTACGAGCAGATGTCACAGACGATCGATCAGGCATTCCAGTCGCAGTCACAGGATGCTTCTTCTGTTGCCAGCACCCTTGACCTTCTTAGCGACCGTGTCAATGCGATCGTACAGTCTTACCAGGGAATCCGTGACAGCATTGCACAGATTGCAGATGCACACCCGGAGCTGTCTGATCTTACCGCACCAATCCTTGCAAAGTTGGATGACTCCATAGCTGTTCAGGGAGAACTTCGTGATAAACTCACAAACGCAGCATCTTCTCTTCGCGATACAGCCGGCAGCGTAACGACCTCCAAAAAAGAGCTGGATGATCTGATCAGTTCCAGCATTTCAGGAATTACTGCTGTCAAATCTGACTATGAAACCAATGTATCCGGTTCTCTAAAACAGCTGTCTGGCTCCCTTGGTTCTACCAAAAATGATCTGTCCGATCTGCTCTCCCAGCTTGGTGCAAGTGCAGATGGAATTTATACCCTTGCCTCCTCCGCAGGTTCTGATCTGTCACAAATCCAGAAGGCTCTGGAGACCTCTTCTGATCTGTTGGAGACAGCATCCAAAAAGATTACCGATACAACTTCCAGGTTAAGCCAGATGGAGGCAACCGGAGACTTTTCCGAACTGAAAGACCTGATTTCCGGCGATAAGAACAGCATCAGCTCCTTCCTCGCTGCACCGGTAGAGCTGAAAACCAACAAAGTGTACCCGATTGAAAATTACGGTTCTTCCATGGCCCCATTCTACTCTACACTTTCCATCTGGATCGGCGGAATTGTCCTGGTTGCCATGCTCAAGGTCACTGTATCCGAAAACGGCACCACCGGGCTTAAACATCTGAAGCTCCATCAGATTTATCTTGGAAGATACCTTATCTTCCTGATTCTCGGGTTTTTGCAGAGCACCCTGATCTGCCTCGGTGATCTGTTCTACCTTGGCATCCAGTGCAAGCACCCGTTCCTCTTCCTCCTTGCCGGATGGATATCCAGCATCGTATATGTCAACATCATTTACACGCTGACTGTCTCCTTCGGAGATATCGGAAAAGCGGTCAGTGTCGTACTTCTGATTATGCAGGTAGCCGGAACCGGCGGAACTTTCCCGATCGAAGTCGCACCGAGATTCTTCAAAGCGGTGTATTCACTGTTTCCATTTACCCACAGTATGGCAGCACTGCGCGAAGCAGTCGGTGGACTGTATGCTATGGATTACTGGATCGATCTTGGAAAGCTTTGTATCTTCCTTGTTGTATTCCTGATCATGGGACTGGTGCTTAGGAAGCCGATCATTAAGGTGAATGAGGCGTTCTCAGAGAAGCTGGAAGAGACGAAGATTATGTAAATATAGAAGTACTTGTCTTTTACATTTACATTAAAAAACTCTCTTATGAATGATTTAACGATCTTTCATAAGAGAGTTTTATTACCTATATGGTTCAAATATTTTACTCATAAAAATAGCATTGTTATCATCATATACTTCTATATCCTTTATACGATCTTTTTCAGACACCGTATCCTTTCCACCACAGGAAATAGTTCCTGCTACGATCAAAACAATCCAAAAAAATATAGCATATTTTTTATATTCCAAATCCACTCAGCAATACATAATATCCTGTCAAGATCACTACAAACACCACAATAACCGGGATTGTCTTCTTCATCAGCTGCCCCCAGGATACCCGGAAATATTCCGTAATGATTGCAAGACAGATATGTGTCGGTGAAATCTGCATTGCCGCATAAGAAAGTGCCATCAGGTACACCAGAAGTCCGGCTCCTGCATGCGGTATGCTTGCAAATGCCAGCGGAATCAATAGCACAATCATAGAATTTGCTCCACTGATAATCGTTCCGAGAAACATAATGATTCCAAATGCCGCAAACTGTGGAATTGCAGATCCTGCAAACAAATCCGGAAGTTTTCCGATTGCCCCTGTATAGGTAAGAATGTTCTTGAACATCATCAGAATGATCGTATTGAAGATGATTCTCCACTCTACCGATGTCTTTGCAAAATCCAGCACTTCCTTCAGACTTAACCGATATACAATAATCGAAAGCACAATAATAAACGGCAGTACCTTGATCACAGAAAGATTCAGTGCGATCACAAGCACAATACAAAGCACCAGTGGCCA
This sequence comes from Coprococcus sp. AF102-57, assembly GCF_027686195.1. Taxonomy (NCBI): domain Bacteria; kingdom Bacillati; phylum Bacillota; class Clostridia; order Lachnospirales; family Lachnospiraceae; genus Coprococcus; species Coprococcus sp. AF102-57. Next base: position 13,847 of record NZ_JAQCSY010000017.1, read on the forward strand.
GAAACAGTACAGAAGCTGTTTGAATTCTTCTTTTTTGTCTATCATTTCATCCTCACTTGCTTCATATCCTTTCGAAAGCTTCCGCAGATAAAATACATATCCCAGTACCAGAAGCACCACAACCATCGGCGCCATAAAAAGTACAAATTGCCCGGTTGATACCGCTGTAATGGAAAGTGCCAGCAGAATTGCATTATAAGTCGGCGAAAAGCTTTCTGAAATATGGCGGTAGTAACTGGTCACAAACGTCTTTTCTTCCACATCCAGATCTTTTCCTGTCGCCTTATCTACGATCGCCCCACAGATATTGACAGCTCCTGCAGACGGAAGGAATCCAATGATCACCGGCGCAATTACACACACCATACGCCTGTCTCCGCTAAGCCTCTGCAGTGCCATCTCCGCTCTTTCCAGAAGTTTCCGGTTCTCCATAATCCGCTGCAAAAAGGTTACAAGAATAAAGCTTCCGACCACCAGCAGCGTATCTTTTTCATAAACCGACTGTATCATCAATTTTGCTGCATCCCCAAGCGGAATTCCAAACAGGATCACAGTCAGCAAAATGGCAGCGATCATCGCATCACGCAGTTTTAATTTTGCCAGGACCATCACCATAATGACAATAAAAATCACTGCAAGCTTTATAAATTCGGTCTGCATCTCTTTACTCCAATTCTCTTTTTTCTAATTTCCCTTTTTTCATCCACAGACACCGATCCGCATAATTTGCAAATTCTCTGTCGTGGGTACTGACCAGGATTGTCGTTCCTTCTTTTGCCATTTTTTGAAAATATTTCATAATGATCTCTGAATTTTCCATATCCAGACTGCTTGTCGGTTCATCTGCAACTACCAGTTTCGGGTTCTGCGCAAATGTCCTTGCGATCGCCACACGTCTTTGCTCTCCGCCGGACAGATTTGCCGGATATTCGGAAAGCATATTCTGGATTCCAAGAAGCTCCGTCAGATACGTGATCCTTTCTTTATCCGGTTTCCGGTTTTTCCCCAGCGAAAGTGGCAGCAGGATATTTTCCATGACCGTCAGATTCTGGAGAAGATTTTGTCCCTGCATGATATACCCAAGGTCGCCTCCCCGCAGAACCGATAACTGTCTGTCATTCATTTTTTCAATCTCATGATCCAGTACTGTGATCTTTCCTTCTGTCGGTTTCAGGATCCCGGTCAGCATATGGAAGAGGGTGGATTTTCCACTTCCCGACTGTCCCATGATCGCAACCAGTTCTTTTTCTTCCACTTCCAGATTCACGTGGTCTACTGCGTAAAACTGATTCTTTCCACGTACAAATTCCCGACTCAGATTTTCTGTCTTTACAATCATGATTCCACCTCCTGAATCAGTTTATATAGTTCCATACGATTCGCTCTGACTGCCGCATATAAGGTGGCAAGAAGGCTGACACCAACCGCAAGCCCCAGGCTCTGCAATGCAAGAATCACATATTGGGAAACATTTACATTCAGATACGGCATATTCATACTTTCCATGATCACGTCTTTAAATAACAGGATTCCGCCTCCGGAGAACACCACTCCAAGAAATCCTCCAAGCACACCGATCATTCCTGCTTCCAGAAGAAGCATCTGGAAAATCTGGCTTTTTCGTGCACCAATAGAAAGTAGTACCCCAAACTCCTTCAAACGTTCATTCACAGTAATGTTAAAAATGCAGATCAGTGCCAGGACTGCCATTAAAAACAACAGTCCGATCAGAAGCGCGCTGTAAGACCGCATCTGTTCCAGTGTATCTGAAACTTTTCCGGACATTGCTTTTGCCGTATAAGCTTTCAGACCGGAATCTCTCATCTTTGTGTTGATCGTGTTCGCCACTTCTTTCGGATCTGCTCCGTCTTTCGTCCGGATCGTCAGAAGGGAAACATATTTCTGCGGTTCTGTAAGATCCGTCACATACTTGATCTGAAAACTGTCAAATAATGTATATGCCGTCTCAAAATTCATGAATGCGCAGTTATCATAACTGGTTCCTGTTTCTTCGAGTTTTCCTGCAACCTCGTATTCCTGTCCAAAGAAAGAAATTTTATCTCCCGCTTTTGCCGTAATCTTGCTTCCAACAACAGTCTGACCCTTTTTCAATTCACTCACATTGCTTCCAGACATCCACGGCTGTACAATAAAATCACTTTCCGGTTCAAAAGCAACAATCTGTACCGGAACTGAACAGCATGCCGCATCCAGTGATGCAATGTAGAGCTGCGGAGAAATTTTGTCAATTCCATCCGTCTTTTTCACCTGATCCACCAAAGACTTTTCAAAATAGAAACTGCACAACCCTCCCGAAAACAGAGAATCGCTTAAATCTGATTCATATTCTCCCGGTGCTACGATCACATCCGCCCCAATCCGATCTACTGTCTTATCAATACAAGTTTTCATACTTTCTGTCAATACTCTACTGGTAAACAGCGCTGCCGATAAAATCAGCACCAGTGCTGCCAGAAACATCGTCCTGACTCTTCGATGCCGCAGATTTCTGACTGCAAGTCCAGGTACAGTCAACATTTTCTGTTCCATTTTTCTTTCCTTCCTTTTTTAACATTTTGTTCGGAAAACCCCCGTAATTTTCCAATTAAAATAAGGAATGTGCCTTGGCACTTTCCTAATATATAAGACAAAAGAGGAGCTTCCACTCATCCCAGAGTTCAAAGCTCCTCCACCTCATTCATTTATGTGTCTGATTATTTTGTGCTTACTTTTTCAGCAAGTGGCTGCCATGCTGTCTCTACGACTTTATCTACAGTCCAGTCAGAGGTAATGATTCCTGCCTCAATGTAGTCCTTTGCAACAGCTTTAATTGTTTCCTTTGTATCTGCATTGGATACTGCCCAGTTCTGCTGATCAAGCATGTATTTTGTAAGCTCGATGTCACCAGATACCATACCCTCATCAAGCATGATCTGTGCAGCTTCGTCTTTGTTTTCTGCAATGTACATATATGCATCCATTACACATTTTGTAAGTACCTGAGAGATTACCGGATTTTCTTTTACGAATTTTCCGCTCATAGCCATTACGCAGCATGTTTCATCTTTGAAATCATCATCCCATGTGATAGAACGAAGAACTTTTAATGTTCCGTCATCTACGAATTTCTTTGCAAAACGGTCACTCAGAAGGCAAGCTTTGATGTCACCTGACTGAAGAGACTGGATTGCTGCACTTGATTCAACCTGTACACATGTTGCTGCATCCTGTTTCAATCCATCTGCAAGGAAGAAACGGATGATCATGTTGTGTGAAGATCCACCGATCGGGCTATCCATACCAACAGTTGTGCCTTCCAGGTCTTTTGTTGATTCGATTCCTGAATCAGCAAGTACATATAATGATTTGCATCCTGTCTGCGCACTTCCTGTAAATACGATGTCCATTCCGTTTGTGATCGGAACTAACATATGTGCAATATGGTGTACTCCAAACTGAGCTTTTCCAGTTCCAAGTGCTTCTGTGATTTCAGTACCAGCTGCGATCTGAACATCTAATCCCCAATTATCATAGTATCCGAGTGCTTTTGCCATGCTAGGTCCTGATGTACAGTCACCACCATCATATTCGGCTGTGATGGTTGTTCCCCATGCCGGCTCTTTTTTCATTGCTTCTTTAATTTCATCATCTGACATTTTTGTGATATCAGTCACTTCTTTCTCTGTAGAAGCTTCCTGTTTTTTGGAATCACTTGTGTCTTCCTTCTTTTCTGATGAGCTTGATGAACCGCCACATGCAACCAGTGATACGGTCATTGCGCATGCAAGTAACGTTGCAAACAATCTTTTTTTCATAATTCTTTTCTCCTCTTCGTGTTTTTACTTTGTTGCTTTTATATTTATCTTTCAATAAATATCCATTTAATGATCTGTATGATGCTTCAGATCAAGCATCTTCAGAATCCTGTTCCGATATGCCTGGAACTCTTCGCTGTCTCTCTGCTTTGGTTCAGCCAGTTCAATCGGTATATCTGCCTTTACACGTCCCGGTCTTGGCTCCATAACCAGCACTCTTGTTCCCATATAAATTGCTTCTTCTACATCATGTGTAACCATGACGACCGTCTGTTTCTGTTCTCTCCAAATATTCAGGATCTCATCCTGCATATTCATTCTGGTAAATGCGTCCAGCGCGCCAAGAGGCTCGTCCAGAAGCAGAATATCCGGATGATTGATCAGCGATCTTACCAGCGCCACTCTCTGCGCCATACCTCCGGAGAGCTGATGCGGATAGTCTTTTCGGAAATCTTCAAGTCCTACCATTTTCAGCATATGCTCTACCAGTTCTTTATCCTGCTTTTTCTGCATACGCAAGCTGAAGGATACATTCTTCTCTACCGTAAGCCACGGAAACAATGTTGCTTTCTGGAATACCATTCCACGATCCGGTCCGGCTCCAACAATCGGTTTTCCGCCAAGTCTGATCTCACCGGTAGTCGGTCTGATCAGTCCTGCGATCAATCGCAAAATTGTTGATTTTCCACATCCACTTGTTCCAACAATACTGACAAACTCACCCGGCTGGATCGTCAGATTCACCTCTGCCAACGCATGTGTGATCTCGTTACTGTCTGTCTTTGCAAAACTCTTTGTTACTTTGTCAAACTCCAGGACACGCCCGTGTCCCTGCTTCTCATCCACTGATGCCATCTTATTTCACAACTCCTTCCTGCCAGCGAAGCACTATTCTCTTGATCACATTCAGTATAAAGGTAACTGCTGTGAAAATAAGACAAATTAAAACGATAGCTGCATACATTTTAGAATAGATCGCCCATGATTTCTGCCACTGGATATACCATCCAAGACCTGCCTCGGCTCCCATCATCTCAGCAACCAGAAGTGCTGTACAGGCAGAACTCATTCCCTGTGTCATCCCCTGAAGAATGTTTGGCATTGCATGTGGGATTGCCACCCGGAATACCAGCTGGTGACCTTTGGCACCTAATGTTCTGGCCGCTTCCAGATATGCCTTGTCTACATTCTGGATACCGGTTGACGATGCGATCGTAAGTGCAAACCATACACCAAGAGCGATGATAAATACACTTCCTTTAAACAGTGAGGATACCAGAACCATGATGATCGGGATCCATGTTGTGGAAGGGATCGGTCCAAGCATCTTAATAATCGGTGAAACCCAGTAGTTAATCCTTTTGCTGTATCCACAGGCAACACCTGTGATCAGTCCAAGGATCGCTCCAATAAAATATCCCGTGAATAATAATCGCAGTGAGTACAATGTACTTTTCAATAACAGTGCCCGGTCATCAATGATCGCACACAAAATCGTATTCACACATGGGAAGAACGGCTGTTTTAAAATACCTGTCTTAACCGTCAGAAAATCATACAGCATAATTACCAGTATGATCACAGAATAAAGCGGTGCTTTATGACGTACTTTTGCAAAATAGCTTTTATTCAGTAATCCTCTCACTACCATGATCAGATATAATGCCAAAAAAAAGCAGACGACAATAGTAAACACATGCGGATTAAAATTCTGAACGGCATCCGGCATCAGATAATATACTAAAAACATAATTATCGCTGCAAAATACGGACAAAAACAAATTACCACATCCAACATATGTTGCATCTTCGTCTTCGGAGCACTTTCCATTTCTAGCAACTCTTCTCTCGTAAGCTGTCTTTTACTCTCCATTTTTCATTTGACTCCTTTGTAAATTTTTACCATTTCCTTTAAATGCTTTTTAACTATATCAGCATTTTGCACAAATGTAAAATTGTTATTTCTTATATACAATTTGATTTATTACAATTTTCTATAGTTTTTATCTGGTAAAAGTAAACTTATTAACCATAAGTATGTTATACTAAATACAATAAATTTTTAAAGGAGATATGAATTATGAATTCACAAAAATTATCCGGAGCAGTTTCCTGTCTTGCAGCAATTCTTATTCTTGCAGCAGATAAGATCTTTGCCCCGGTATGCAAAGGAACCATGGAACTTACAAACGGAGGAGAATGCATGATGCGGTGTCATTATTATGGAATTGCACTGTTTCTTTTCGGTCTGCTCCTGCTTGCAGAATCCGTTCTTCTTTTCTTCGGAACACACGATTTTAAATTACCGGTTGTCATCATTATCACTGCTGTTCTGATCCTGCTTCTTAGCAATACTTCAATTGGCATTGGTATTTGTGCCAAGGCAGGTATGATGTGCCACAAAACTGCTCTTTGGGGAAGAATTGGTGCTGTTCTGGCAATCATCGGTGCCGGAATCAATCTCTTTGTACATAAATCACAGATGCCACAGGCGAATTAGGATTCACGCAACAACATTTCAAACAGAATATCTGATTACCTTTCCTGTAATCTATAATCAGGAGTCAAAACTTTATGTGTACGCAAAGAAGCCGGAGTCTGACCGATAACACAACTGCCTATATTCAGGCTTTTCTGTTATCAGCCAGATCCCAGCTTCTTTTTTCGCTCTTTAAAGTGTTTCTGCCACTTTCATATTTGCAATCAGTCCCCGCAGCTGAATCAATGAAGAATATCCATCAGTACAGTCATCAATCTTTCCATTTGCCGCAGGATGGAAATAGCGTCCTTCCTTCTCCGCTCTCTTTCCCTCGGCAATTACTTCTCTCAAAATCTCCCTGTCTTCTATCCGCCTTTCTTCCGGGATTTCATTGATGATGAGCATTGGTGGCTTTACCGTTTCTGTACCGTTTTCTGCCTTTCCCTGCAGTTCAACTTTTTCTCCACAAAATACATAGCCGGTACAGTAATTTCTTTCTGTTCCGATCACCTTCACTCCGTGCGATATCAGCCAATCGATCGTTGCTTTCCGGTCCAGCATATCTTTTGGTCCTGCCGAGATCAGGATCACCGGAATCTGCTGAAGAGCCGGAAGATCCGGGCAGAGTTCTTCTCCTTTGATGTCCCCGATTCCACCCATTCCACAGGTAATTGCAACCGGAATTCCCATTTTCACACAGACCGCCATTGTCCCGGAAGCGGTAAGTGCGCCTGATTGCTTTTCCACTAATGCCTTTTCCAGCAGATCACAGTCAATTCTTGGATAAGCGGATGCCCGGCTTCTAAATTCAAGAAACTCATCGATATCCCCGATCCTAATTTCCCCATGATCAATCCAGGTGATCTTTTTTCCCGGATCTTGCCATTCTTTTTTTATTGTTTCATTTGATACCGATTTTAATCCATGTGTCAATAATGCTGATTCTACTAAATATTCCATCTGTTGTTATTCCACCTTTCTCCTTCTGGATATCAATCCCGTACTTTTTCTCATCATATCATACTTTTACAGCTCAAATTAAAAAACCGGATAAAAATTTGCATTTCTACCCGGTTCCTGTATTATTTCAACAATTGCATCAGCTCTTCAAAAAAGCTTTTTGAGGTTTCTTCTGAAATCGTATAATCTGACGTTATCTCTTTAATGATCTTTTTCAACCATTCGTCCCATTTCATAGTCCACCTTCTTTTCCGCCAAAGGCTTCTATTTTGTATTGTCTACCGCATCCTCCACCAAAGAGTAATCGGCATTATCGCCCACAACATCTGCGTACAGATCATCCAGTGTCGGGTATCCATAATATTTCCATACCATGCTGGAAATACCGTCTGTCTTTGCATCAGTCTTGATCTTAAAGAAATTGCCAGGTGTTCCATAGTCAGACAGGTCAATATCTGTATTTCCTTCCCCGTCTGCAAGAATCGTTCCATAATGCATATACCAGTAAACATCATTCACCTTGTCATAAGATCCATCATCATTACTGTACTGATCCCGTACTTTTACATGATAAATAAGATACAGTTCATTTCCATTGCCCACAACAGGCTCCAGCAGATAATCTCCCATATAAGTAAGGCTCTCCAGAGATTCGGAATCTACCCAGCTGCTCTCCACATGATCATTGTATTCCTGTTCCGCCCGGTCCTTCATTTGCTGCATTGTATCATCATCGATGTCACTGGCTGATGTGACATAATACCACAGTCCTTTTACGGTATATTCTTTTTCCCATTTTTCCGGCAGCTTTCCTATGTTGGCGGCATAGCTGTCTGCCATAGATTTATCCAGATATACTTTAATCTTGTCTCCGTTTGCCAATGTTCCATTTGATGCATCTGTCTGAAAATCGGCAGATGTAAGATCAGATTCTGTATAATCAAATGAAACGGCTCCTCCCGGACTTATTCCGTTAAATGATACCTGCAGGTCTTTGAATGCATCAAATGTCTTAACCTCTTCCAGCCCTTTGACTTTATAGGTTTTATTTTTATATTTCAGGTTGCATTTCACATATTTTGCATAATCTTTATTGACATTCCAGTTGTATTTGACTTTATCTTTGTTGGAAAGATTGCTGTCCGATTTCATTTCCACACTAACATAGGACTGCAGTACCGCTACCGGTGATATGGAATCTGTATTTTTTCCATACTGTTCTTCAAATTCTTTTGTAAACTTCAGTCTGGAATCATATTTTTTCTGAATCTTCTCCCAGTCGATCTGCGGATATACATTTCCATATCCGTTATATCCTGTTGTTTCAAAGGTGACATACTTGTTCAGATCGATTGTTCTTCTTGCACGCGATATCAAAAACCCTGCTGCGATCACTACAACGACAACCGCACATGCCAGACCGATCAGGAACTTGTTCAGTCCTCTTGATTTTTTATGTGTGAGTGATTTTGTTTCTGCTGTACTTGTTAGCGTCTCTTCTGTATTCCGGGCGACCTCTTCTTTCTGCTCTTCTGCATTCTGGACAGCCTCTTCTTTCTGTTCTGCTACATTTTTAGCAGGTTCTTCCTGTTCCAGTGGTTTTCCGCATGTTGCACAGAATCTTGAACCATCTGGATTCTCAGTTCCACAATTTTTGCACCTCATATCTCTTTTACATCCTTTCTGTATGCTATATTTTTCTCGTTTATATGATACCAGGGTCAAAAGGTCAGAAAGCCGATGCAAGCTTGCTTGCAAGAGGATTTTTGACCTTTTAACCACAACATCTTTATATTATTAAGACGAGTCAAAATCCGGTTTGGTTTTAAAAAAAAGAAAAAATTTTTATTTTTTTAATAATGACTGATCTGGTTGATGATCTCATGGTATGAAACAGCTTCATTGCCCAGTGCTTCTGGCTTTCTGTTTCCAAACAATTTCTTTAATTTCTTTTCATATTTCTTTTTTGTGACTTCTTTTTCAGCCAGTCTTTACATTTGTTTGCCACAATGCAGTTGAACCAGCTTTTCAACCGCTTTGGATCCTCAATCTGCTTCAGATTTCGGAATGCAGAAATATAGGTATCCTGCATTACATCCATTGCATCCTGCTCATTTTTCACCATCTGGAGTGCGATCGCAAACCCCTGCACATAAGTCAGATTGTAAATTTTCTCCAGAGCGTTCTCTTCTCCGGCGGCAGCTTTTTCTATCATTTCTTTCAGATCATTTTTTTCTTTATAATTGACATTCTTCGCTCCACAGTTTCCGCAGAACTTCTGGTCACTCCTGATTTCTTTCCCACATCTGGTGCAATACATGTTTTTCTGTCCTCCAACGCATCAACCGGTCGTTCCTGTATAAGCACAAATCTTTGACTGGCTTGTCATATACATAAAAGACCGGATAGAATAACTCCTATCCGGCTTTTTGCATATACTCTTTCATTTTTTCATATTCTGACCTGCATTTCATCACTCGATGCTTTGCCTTCTAGTTTTCCTCAGTTGCCTTATCATCTTCTATTTTTGTTCCACAGTTTGTACAGAATACAGCCCCCTCTTCCAGCGGCTTTCCACAGGACTTGCACACTTTCACTTCTGCCTTTTCCTCCGGTTGTTCTGTCGGTGCTTCCAGTGCCGCTCCACAGTAAATACAGAATTTACTTCCAGGGTTCACTTTCTTTCCACACTGCGGGCAGATTTCTTCTGTCGATAATTTTTCAATTATCTCTTTGTTGGCCGCGATCTCATCCTGCAGGGATTTGATCTGTGCGGCAAGCTCCGGCATCTTTTCCACGCATTCGTTCCGGTAATTGGCATAATATGTACTGCCTATCTGATAAATGACTTTTTCAATTTCTTTTTCTTTTGTCTTATTTAAATTTGTCAGGCGGAAAATCTCTGTCGCATCCTTTGCCTTCTGTGATAAATCCTGACCGGTTTCTGTCAGGCTGCTTTTCAGATTATCAAAAAATCCCATTTGTCTCATTCCTTTCTGTAAATTTTATCTTACCACTTTTCTTGCATTTATCAATAAGCAATTTATATAATTTACAGCTTCTTTACATTCTTTCAAAATCATGATTCAAAAAAAACAAACACTTTCTTCCAGTATTTTTCCGCAATCGTATTTTCCGCATTGAATATCTCATGCTTGGATTCCGGGAACTTCACAAGCTCGGCACTTTCCGGTCTGTTCTTGTTTAGTTTTCGCACAAAACGTTCCTGCGCTGCATTCGACACCAGATTATCCTTGCCTGCTGAAAAGAGCATGACAGGTGCTTCGATCTTCTTCCATCCGGTCTTTTCCAGATACCGGTTCAGACGCATTGCATTTCCGAGCCATCCATAAGACGGTGCGTTCAGATGATAATGGGCTTCCTTCGTCCTTTTTTCTTCATAATACTCAAATCTCGGACGGGAAAGGGAGCAGCTCTCTTCAAATTTTCCTGGCTCCTTGTATGGCTTCTGACCGACTACATATTTTTTGTTCCTTCCCACCTTGCAGGATGTCTTTGCGATCGCCTTTGCCACATGCCACGGCACCCCTCCGGTCAGTGGGCGGATCATCGGTGACGACAGAATTACCTTCTCAAACATTTCCGGTGCTCTTGCCGCAACTGCTGCCGCAATTCCACCTCCCATAGAATGTCCGTACAGATAAATCTTCATCCCCGGATTGTCCTCTTTTGCCTTCTTGGTTACAAAGATAAAGTCCTCTACATAACGTTCAAATCTGTCCAGATGCACCAGGGATTCATCTTCTGTCAGACGATAGCTGAAGCCATGTCCGCAGTGCTCCGGAAGATATACGCTAAAACCTTCTTTTGCAAAATAATAGGCGATCTCCTTATATTTTTCCGCGTTTTCAATAAATCCATGTGACAACATCACAACCGCATGTGGGTTCTCCGGAACATAATGCATACAGTGGATCTTCTGCCCTGCATGTCTTTCCAGATAGAATTCCGTTCCGATAGATACAAGATACGGTTCTACGATGGTCTGCATTTCTTCTTTGTAGTTACTTTCCTGTAAAATAGGTGTCTGCATGTGTGATAACCTCCCCGATAGATTTTGGTTCGTACTTTTTATTTTCTGATATGATTATAGCAGAGAGGGGAACTCTCTGCTATAGGATTTCTGTATACAGTTCTTTAAAGTTGTTTAAAATTATAAAGTTGCGCTTTTTCCACTTACATAATTCAGCAGTATGATCCAGAAAATGATTATTTCCTACAAGAAAGTAGTTATAAATCACTCCCGTTGTCTGATCATCCCATGTAGCATCCAGCCAGTAATACTTTCCGTCATCCATAACTGCATGACTTTCGAATATCCTTCACATACCGCTTTCTTTGTAGATGTCATTGCTCCCGCAATGGAATGTGCCGGTCCGATTTCATTCATATGATCATAATCGTAATCAATATCCTGTGCTAACGCATCATGAATTTTTTTACGATCGTATAAGTGTCATCTGTATCCAGAATTTTGGACAAATAGACATCTTCCCCTGTCTTCATAATCTCTTCCAATGTCTGAAACCTTTTACTCCAGGACACATATTCTTCCAATCCATTAAGCACAGTAACAATACTGCATTCCCGTTTTCCAGTTATTCTCCTGCTTTTTACATTATAATATCATGCTTTTCAACACTCATTGTCATTTTCTTATCGCTGAAAAAATAAATATCTTTCGCATTCAGAGGCGTACAGATTGCAGTGGTCGCCGTCTGCTGTCCATCATTAATAAAAAGTTCGATCGAATGATAATCCAGGATAAACCGCATCTTTTTAAGCCCTGCCGGATCCTCAATTCTGAATTTTCGTACACATACCACATCTTTTGTAACACCGCAGTATGTACGGTCGATTTCCAGAAGTCTAGTTTCCTTATTATAGGTATAACTCGTTTCATACTCACTATCTGCTGCCAGTTTGATAGAAAAGATTGTATTTTCTCCATCTTCCAGTGTCACCGTAAGATCAATTGTGCGTCCCTCTACTCCTGCAAGCACTGTCTCGCCTTCGATTTCTGCGTGTTCATAGCAACATGGATTCTGATGATAATTTTCCAGTTCTTTCACCGGATTCTGCCAGATACGGTTTTCTTTTATCTCCAATTCTCTCGGAAATGTCATCATTCCCTGCCAGTCCTGCGAATTCGGTATCACACAGGCATCCCATGATTTCATCCATGCGATCATGATCCGTCTGCCATCCGGAAGTTCTGTTGTCTGTGGAGCATAGAAGTCCATACCATAGTCAAGTGTATGCGGCTGTTCTTTGCTGAATCTGCATCTGTTTGCATCGTAGTCTCCCAAAAAATACACCGAATTATGTCCATTGTGAAACTCATATTTCCGCGCCTTCATATCCTGTGGCGAACAGATCAGCACATGTCTGTCTTTTAAAGCAAAGAAATCCGGGCATTCCCACATCGTTCCTATATCACCATTTTCATTTGATGCCAGAATTGTCTCAAATTTCCAGTCTGTCAGATTTTTGCTCGAACAAAGCACAACTTGCCCAACCTGATTATCATTCTTATTTCCAACGATCAGATAATAGGTATCGTTTTCTTTCCAGATCTTCGGGTCACGGAAATCAATCCGGCTGCATCCTTCTGGAAGCATCTCACCTGTCACAACCGGATTCTTTTCATACTTTACATAATCTTTTCCATCACCAAATGCGATACACTGATTCTGCCGTTCCTGCTCACTTCCATCTGCCTGCTTTACTCTGGTAACTCCGGTATATACAAGTACATGCTTTCCATCTGCTTCGATCGCACTTCCGGAAAAACATCCTGCCTTATCATATTCCTGATCCGGTGCAATCGCTGCCGGAAGCTGCTCCCAGCGGACCATATCATCAGTCACACTATGTCCCCAATGCATTGGTCCCCACTCTCTCTGATATGGATTGTACTGATAGAACAAATGTATTTTCCCATCATATACGGAAAAACCATTCGGATCATTGATCCATCCGGTCGGTGCCGTAACATGGAACAGTGGTTTGGTCGTTTTCTTTACATACACTTGTTTTTCTGTCTCATAATTTCTTGCTTTTTCTAACATCTCACTCATGCATTTTCTCCTGCTACTTATTCTCTTCTGAAAGCGATTTCTGGTACTGATCGAAATACTTCTGTTTAATAGCCAGATAATCGGAAAGTCCGTACTTTTCCATTTTATCAAGGTAAGAATCCCACTCTTTTTCGATTCCACCATTTAAGATCCAGTCGGCTTTCTTCTGCTCTGCATATTTTTTGATGTCGGTATCATACTGTGACACTTTATTGGTATCTTCGATACTCATGAATACATTTGGATATACATATTTGCTGTTCATATCTTTCAGAAAAGTGCATGTAGCCGTCAGGCCACATGCACTTTTGCATTTTCCTATCTTCTATTCCGCCAGCACTTCTTCCGCAATATTTCTGGCATGGTCGGAAATTCTTTCCAGGCATACCAGAGAATCAAGGAATACCACTCCGGCTTCTGTGTTACACTGCTGGTTGGTAAGACGCTTGATATGCTTTGCGCGGAGGGAAATCTCCAGCCCGTCTGCCTCTGTTTCTTTCTCGATGGTCTTTAACGCACTTTCGCGGTCATTGGACTCAAAGGCTTCCAACGCATACAGATAACTTGCAATGCAGACATCCAGCATCTTGTTCAGATGTTCCACTCCAACCTCAGAGAAATCCACCTGCTTTTCCAGCAGTGATTCCGCGAACTCAGAAATGTTTTCACAGTAATCACTGATACGTTCCATATCTGACACGATCTGGAGCATATGCGCCACCTCTTCATGCTCACGTTCATTGATCTGCAGAGTCGACAGCTTGATCGCATAAGATGTGATACCGGCACTTAACCGGTCTACCTTGCTTTCTTCTTCCTTCAGGAACGCAATCTGTTCTTCTTTTCGTTCGAACATAACTTTTCTTGCAACCTCCAGAGAATCCGCAACCACATGTCCCATTCGGACAAGCTCAGAAACGGTTGACTGAATCGCGATACCAGGGGTCTCCAGCATACGGTCATCCAGAAGGACTACACTTTCATCCTGTACCTCTTCTTCCACATGTCCGATCTTCTTGGCAAGCTTGATGATCCAGTCAGAAACCGGGAACAGCAGAACGGTTGTCACAATATTGAATACCGTATGCACCATACTGATCTGTGTCTGGGTGATATTTCCATGCGCCCATGCCGGATTCACAATACTCAGATATGCGATCGCAATAATACTGAAAATGATCGTTCCGATGATATTAAAGATCAGATGCATCAGCGCTGCGGTTTTCGCATTTTTCTTTGCACCCACACTGGACAGGATTGCAGTTACGCAGGTACCGATATTCTGTCCCATGATAATATAGATTGCTGCGCCAAACGGTACAAGACCTGCTGCTGCAAGGCTCTGCAGGATTCCGACCGATGCAGATGAGCTCTGGATGATCGCCGTAACTGCTGCACCCGCCACAATTCCAAGCAACGGATTGTGTCCCAGTGATACGAAAATATTGCAGAATGCTGCATTATCTTTCAGTGGTTCCACCGCTGAGGACATGGATGAAATCCCGACAAATAAAAGTCCGAAACCAACCACAATACTTGCGATATCTTTTGTCGAACGCCTCTTTCCGGTCAGCATAATGATCACACCGATCATGATCGCAACCGGTGCCAGATTGGACGGACTTAAAAATTTGGCCCATTCCACACTGGATACCAGCCATCCGGTAACTGTTGTACCGATGTTCGCACCCATGATAACTCCCATCGCCTGCTGAAGGTTCATGATACCGGCATTTACAAAACCAACTACCATGACGGTCGTCGCAGATGAGCTCTGGATCACTGCGGTAATGAACGCTCCAAGCAATACGCCGAAGAACTTATTCTTTGTAAGTGCTTCAAGCAATGACTTCATCCGGTTGCCGGCAGCATTCTCCAGCCCCTGTGCCATGATCTGCATTCCATAAATGAACATACCAAGGCCTCCGACAAACGGAATAATGATACTTGTGTACTTCATAGTCGTGTTATCTCCTCTTATGTACTTTTTCTTTTTCACTCTGATTCTTATTTTACAGGCCATTTACACAGCCACGATTTCATCTTAACATCATTTTTCTCTCTGTACAATAAATTTTCTTTCGTAGTTCTGACGAAAATTATTCTCATTACTCCTTCATCTTTGGTTCAAATATCCATGATGCAATGTAACCAAAAATCAATGCGCCGCTGATTCCTGCCGCACTTGCCTTGAATCCTCCCAGAAAAATTCCGATAAATCCTTCCTTATCGACTGCCTCTTTTACTCCGTTCCATAAAGTATTTCCAAAACCGAGCAGTGGCACGCTCACGCCTGCCCCCGCATACTCCTGCAATGGTTTAAATATCTGTACAAAGCCAAGAATGCAGCCAAGTACCACCAGGCTTACCATGACTCTTCCCGGCATCATTTTCGTCCGGTCAAGCAGGATCTGCGCCAGTGCACAGATGAGTCCTCCTACCCAGAATGCATTGATATAGTCCATTTTCTTTCCTCCTTTAACAATGTTCCAGCACAATTCCATGTGCAATTCCCGGAACACTTTCTCCTTCATTGAAGCTGACCGTCGACATCAGCGCCCCCGTTGGTACAAAAAGAATCCTTTTCCACTCCCCCGATATCAGCTGTGGCATAATATATGCTGCAAGAGTGATCGCCGCGCAGCCGCAGCCGCTTCCACCGGAATTTGTATGCTGTGTCTGCTGATCGAATATCGTCATTCCGCAGTCCATATGATTTTCTTTGATATCCAGCCCTTTCTTACGAAGCAGGTCAAATAAAATCGATTGCCCCACATAGCCCAGGTCTCCGGTAATGATCCGGTCGTAATCCTTTTCACCTCTTCCAAAATCCATAAGATTCTGCAGAATCGTATCACACGCTGCCGGTGCCATACACGCTCCCATGTTCTGTGAATCCTTCAGCCCATAATCCACAATTTTCCCAATCGTCACTCCACTGATCCGCACCCGGCTTTTCTTTTTTCCTACCAGAAAGGCTCCGCTTCCTGTCACTGTCCAGGTAGAAGAAAGTGGTCTCTGATTCGCATAGCCAAGTGGAAAACGGAATTCTTTTTCTGCACTTCCAAAATGACTCGATGTTGCAGCAAGCACCAGATCTCCATAGCCTGCCGCCACAGTCATTGCAGCAAGGGCAAGTGCCTCTCCGGATGTGGAACATGCGCCGAAAAGACCAAACACCGGGATCTGAAGTTCTTCCGCCCCCATCGATGTAGCAATTCCCTGTCTTAAAAGATCGCCGCCAAAGAGATAGCGTACCTCCTCCGGCTGTACTCCCGCATTTTTCAATGCCAGCTTACACGCAAGCTTCTGCATTGTTCCTTCTGCAAGCTCCCAGGTTTTCTCTCCGAAAAGGTCATCCTCCGATGCAATATCAAAATATTTTCCAAGTGGTCCTTCTCCTTCTTTTTTTCCGGCAACCGATCCGGCGCTTACCAGATACGGACTTTCCGAAAATGCAATACTCTGTGTTCCTTTCATCGCATTCATGTCCATCCCTCCTTGCTCACACAATTCCGATCAGCGTCCCAATCCAGTAGAGCAGTCCCAGAACCCAGCTGGTGAAAACTCCGTACAGGATCACAGGTCCTGCAATCGTAAATATCTTGCAGCCAATTCCGAAAACCTGCCCCTCTTTTTTGTATTCAATTGCCGGCGCCGCAACGGAATTGGCAAATCCGGTGATTGGCACCAGTGCTCCCGCTCCTCCCCAGTTCGCGATCTTCGGATAGATTCCAAATCCGGTCAGCACCACACTTGCCAGGATCAGGATCAGTGAACACCAGCTTGCAGAAATATCCTTTGACATTCCCGCCTTTTCGCACGCATTTAAGATCGTCTGTCCAATCGTACAGATGATCCCGCCGGTCACGAATGCTTTTGCCATCGCAGGTCCAGGCTTCCTGACCGGTGTTTTCTCTTTTACATATGTTTCATACTCTTTTTCTTTCTCTTGTTGCTTCATTTTCTCCTCCAGTTACCATCTTTTATAGAAAAACAGAAGTGCTCCAAGGCTTTTCCCAAGCGCCATCCCAAAAATCAGCCATGGCACACATTTCAGAATTTTGATCCTCCGGATAAAAATCGGAAAAATATTCAGAATTTCCGCAAGTGCCATTGACCAGCAACCAACAAAAATTCCGGAAAAAAGTCCAAACACCGGAACGATCCATTTGCCGCCAGGCATCGCGAGCCCGTATACCCAGAAAATATTTCCAAGGATCCCACCTGCCATAATGCAGTTTTCATACAGCATGACATGCTTCCCGGTATGTGTCCGGTCTGCAAAATCTGACACTACGCCAAGTCCGATAATAAATGAAAACAGTCCTGCCGCGACTGCAAATCCGGATGCAAGACCAACCACCGCCACCAGAATCTGCCTAATCCACATCGACTTCTTTTTCCTTTCTCGCATAAGCTTCGATCAAAGTTTCCTGAATATCATTTTCATACAAACGCATTTCCACTTCCATCGGCGTCGGATCTGCTGTAAATTTCTTTCTTCCTAAATGATTGAAGAAAATCAGGATCCCTACGATCAGCCCGATGCAGTAAGTCAGCTCTATCAGGGTAAATCCATTCGATTCTTCTCCGGTAAGAAGCAGATAAATCCGGGAAAACATCTTTGTCACCGACACATCATTGTTAAATGCCATGATGGAAAATGCTGCTCCGATAAATGTGATTCCCGCAACTACAACCACTTTAATTCCCTGCCAGATAGCATTTCGTTTTTTCTCCCCTTCATAGGTAATGATCAGGTCACTTTCTCCTTCGTTCTGAATCTGTAGTCCGGGAATTTCCCGATGGATACATTCTATGATTTTCAGAACAGACACCACATATCTGTGCTGTTCTTTTTTCGGGATTTTCAGGATCCGCAGTGGTTTAATCCTGTTCATGATGGAAGAATTGCTGCATTCCATTGTCAGGATATCTCCTAATGTCACATTTGGTTCTTTCACCTCGGTATTCTTTTCCCCTTTGATATAAAGTATTTCATTTCCCGAAGACATCTGTATCCGTCCTTTCTTTTACCGGTAGTGCCTGCCAGATCAGCGTTCCTTCACTTACCTGGTCTGTCCCCCGGACGTCATTATAATAGTAGATCATTCCGATCAGAACAGCTGTCAGCAGGGCACAAAGAACACAGCCCCATATATATTTTTTTCTTCTTTCCAATCGCATCCGCCTCCTTTGTGATCTGTTTCAGATAGGAAATAGTATCCCTGTTTTTCCAGAAAACATACATCCTTTTATTCTTTTGCGTGTTCCCGCATGGTTTTCAGGATCTTTTTCTCCATCCGCGATACCTGCACCTGTGAAATTCCAAGCTCTTCGCCGATTTCTGTCTGCGTCTTATCTGCAAAATAGCGCAGATACAGAAGCTTTCTCTCGTCTTTTTTTAATTCTTTTATCAGCTCTGTAAGCAGAAAATGATCCAGGATCTTTTCTTCTGCACCGCCTGTATCTGCAATCTTTTCCAGCAGCATTACTTCATTTCCATCTTTCATACCGACCGGTCTGTGAAGCGATTCCACTTCTCCTGCTGCCTCCATCGCCATCACCAGCTCCTCTTTTTCCACACCCGTTTCTTCCGCAATTTCTTCCAGCAGCGGTTCTCTTCCAAGCTTTTCCGTGAGCGCCTCCTTTGCCTGATATGCTTTATATGCAATCTCTTTTAAGGAACGACTGACCTTCAACATCCCATCATCACGCAGGAAACGCTTTATTTCTCCCGTGATCATCGGAACTGCATAGGTTGAAAATTTCACATCATAGCCCAGATCAAACTTATCGATCGCTTTTAAAAGCCCGATGCTTCCGATCTGAAATAAATCCTCTGCCTCTGTGCCCCGTCCGTAAAATCTTTTCACCACACACCAGATCAGACCGGTGTTTTCCTCCACAAGCTGTGCCCTCGCATTTTCATCCCCTTCGTGAGCCCGTCTGATCAATGCGATTGTGTGGTCCATACAGCTTCCTTCTTTTCCTCTCCTGTCGTTTTCTTCATCCAAACCGTAGTCCCTTTTCCAGGCACAGATTCCACCTGTACTTCATCCATAAATGCCTCCATAAATGCAAATCCCATCCCGGACCGATCCATATCCGGTCTGGTCGTATAGAGCGGCTCCATCGCCTGCTCCACGTTTTTGATACCAACGCCCTGATCCTTCACTGTGACCGCAATGGTCTTCTTATCTTTTTCAATCCCGCACCAGACCGTGATCTTTCCGGACGTCCGTCCCTCATATCCATGGATGATGCTGTTCGTCACTGCCTCGGAGACCGCCGTCTTCACGTCTGCCACTTCCTCCAGAACCGGATCCATCTGCGTCATAAACGCAGCCACTGCCACCCTTGCAAATCCCTCATTCTCCGATCTGCTGTCAAAAACTACTTCCATCTCGTTAAAATATTCCATTACATCATTCCCTCCTCATAAATCTGTATGATCTTCGTCACGCCGGACATATTCAGAATCTGCCGCATCCGTTCACTTGTATGTATCGCCCATACTTCCCCGCCAAGAAGAAAGATATGCCGGTACCGTCCCATGATCACTCCAATCCCGGAACTGTCCATAAAATTCGTCCTTCCAAAATCAAAGATCACATATTTGATATGTTGCTCCTCGATCACTTTATCCGCCTCCCGTTTGATCTCCTCCGCATTGTGATGATCCACCTCCGCCGGAAGAAAAATCGTAAGACAATTTTCTTTGATCTGATACTGCATTTTTGCTTAAACCCCTTTCTGTCTTTTTTATTTATACAAATACGCCAATAGCCTTGATGGATTTATAAAAAGAGTGCGCATTTACGGTACATAGTGCCTTTTGTTTTATAGGAAGTTCCTTCGGAATTTCCTATAAAACAAAAGAGAAAGTAACGCCTTTTTTCGCTACTTTCTCTTTTGTGCCTTTTATATTTTATTGTCCCTGGGTGCCTGTTCCACCGGAAGTATTCTCCGAAGTTCCATCTGATCCCATTGCATCCAGTGCGCTCTGTGCCGAATATGCTGCCTGTGTTCCCGGATAATCGGTCGCTGCTTTTTCGTAATTGCTCTTTGCATTGTCCTTATCACCTTTACCGGCATACGCGTCTCCAAGAAGCTTGTACACACCACCATCACTATAAGAGTCATCCATCTTCTGGATCTTTTCAAGATCCGAAATGGCATCATCATAATTTCCACTCTGCACTTCATACTGCGCGGTCGAATACAGGCTCACACATACTCGCGGGAACACGGAACCGGAGATCGAATCGTAGATTTTCTGTCCCTCTTCTCCCAACGAATCCCTGTTCAGTCCAAGCAACGTATCTGCCATATCCGCATTGCTCGTTGTTCCGCCATAATACTGCTGATATACCTTGATCAGGGCATCATAGCTGTCCTGTGTGGATGCGGCGGTCTGCTTTGCCGATTCTACCTCATCACTGCTGTTACGGTATCCCTCCAGTTCATCCTTAAGCGTCTGGATCTGTGTCTTCTGTGAAGCTATCTGCTCGCTTAGTGCAATGACATTCCGGTTTTTTGTAGACGACTTTGTCTGGTTTACCGCCGGAGCGATCAGGAACCACACCACTGCCGCTCCAACCACCATACCGATCAGAATATTGACAACTGTCATCACTGCCGCATTGTCTCGCAGTGTTGCTGCAGGCTGGATGATCGTCTCATTTCCCAGATTGTATGTGACAACCGACTGTCTGCCATGCTTTTCCTCTTTAATATGTGCAACCTGCCGATTCCGCTGACGGTTCAGCTCATGCATATACCGGAGCGTAATATCATTCGTCACATCCAGCTTGAGTGCCGTCTTCAGGCTCTGTCTTGCTTTGGAATACTGTCCGGAATGCATATAAAGAAGTGCCAGAAGCTGATATGCCTTCAGGAAAGACGGATGTGCCACAACCACCTTTTTCAGCTGGATGATCGCAAGATCTTCTCCATTCTGTCTACAGTATCCAAGACACTGGTTGTATTTGTGAACTGCCTGATTCACCTTCTCCAGCTCACTTGGATTATCCTGAACCTTACTGATATAGTAGCTGGCAATATTCTCTGAAGCCCTGAAGTTTTTACTGATGATCCACTCTACAAGAGCCTCCGCTACTTCTCCACGTCCATAATAGACAAGTCCGAGAAGATTCCTCGCTGTGATATTTTCTCTGTTAAACTGCAAACTTCTTTTTAACGACACAATTGCCCCGGACAGATCCCGGATCTGCGCTTTCTTCAGTCCATCATTGTACCAGTAGTTCGACTGGTACTCGAGTTTCTGCTTATAGTCCATCAAAATCTCCCCTATTTTTTCTGATCCATCATCTCTCTTAAGATATCTGTCATATCAGACAGATCCTCCTGATATACTGCATTCTCGATATCTTCTACTTCCAGACTTGGTTTGAACTTCTTAAGTTCTTCTTCAAAATTAAGCATCTTCTCCTCCTATCAGTTCTTTTAACTCCCCTACCAGATAGAGCGACCCCAGACAGTAAAGTTTCCCTTCGCTGCCCTTTTCATTCAGTGCACGTGTAAATGCATCAGCAAGCGTGTCCTCCCGATAGACCGGTCTGTCTGTATACTTCCGGAACAACGCGGCAAGTGTATCTGCCTGCGCTCCCCTTTTATTGTCTACTTTGGCAATGACATAAGCATCTGCTTTCAATTCTCTGCATAAAAGCTCGATCATATGACTATAATCCTTATCTGCAACGGCTGAAAAAAGGATTATCAGTGGATGGATTTCCCCTTCCACCTCTCTTTGCATCCGGATACTCTTTGTAAATTCACGGATTGCCGCAAGATTATGCGCCCCGTCAAAGATAACTCCGGGAAGAACCTCTTCCATTCTTCCCTGCCATTTAACAGATGCAACCACCTTCTGCCATTTGCAGATTTCTGCCTTGTCACCAAATGTATATCTCATCGCCCGGATTGCAAGTGCTGCGTTCATCACCTGATAGATTCCGGTGCTAGCCACCTGCCATACGGTATTATTATCATACTCATCCAAAATAGAAAAAGCAATATGTTTGTCTGTAATTTCTTGAATTTTCAACGCATCTTTTTCCATTTTATACCACGGTGCTTCTACATTTTCGGCAGTTTCTTCTATAACCCGACTACTTCTTTCATCAGAGCCGTCAAAAAATACCGGTACGCCTTTTTTGATGATTCCGGCTTTTTCTCCCGCGATCTTTTCAATCGTATCTCCAAGGATCTCTGTGTGATCCAGTCCGATCGATGTGATCACGCTCAGGAACGGATGCTCGAAGGAATTAGTCGCATCCAGCCTTCCTCCAAGTCCTGTCTCCAGTACAATATACTCTGCATCATTCTCTTCAAATGCAAGCATACCCATTCCATACAGGAATTCAAAATAAGAAGGATGTTCCAGCCCTTCCTTTTCCAGTTCTTCTGCCACCTGCCGCACCTTTGCAAAAATCCGGCAGAAGGTATCATCGTCAATATCTTTTCCATTGATCCGGATCCGCTCGTTGAGCTTCACCAGATGTGGTGATGTAAAAAATCCAACACGCTTTCCCTCAAAAAGAAGAATCGCCTGCATATATGCGCAGACGCTTCCCTTTCCGTTCGTCCCTGCCACATGAAGAACCTTTCTTCCCTGGCAGGGATTCCCCAATCTTCTCATAAATTCACGGGTATGCAAAAGCGTATGCTTCTTTGTAAATTTTGGTATGTCCTCTATATATCGGACTACTTCTTCATACTTCACAATCTTTCCCGTCTTTCTTAAGCGGAACTCTACTGCTGCCCGCTCTTTTCTTCTTTATTATTCTGATCCTGCTGTTCTCCGGACTGTCCGGCATTTTCTGTCTTCTGCTGATCGCCGTCCGTCTTTACAGAATTCTTCTGTTCTTTTTCTTTCTTTAGCTGTTCTTTTACTTCATCTGTATATTCCAGGATTTTTCCATCCATGTAAATATATTCGCTTGAAGTCCTGAAGATGGTATTGCTTGATCCGACCTGGCTGACCGTAATGATGTCTCCATCCTTCAACTTACTGTCCGGAAGTTCGATCCTTGTATTATTGAGGAAAGTAGATTCCTGCTTTTCATCATTGATGTAAACCTTGCTCCATTTAGTAAAGTTTGTTCCGTAGAGGCTATAGGTCTCATCCAGATTTTCTACAAGATCCGTGAGCGTAACCTCCTTGATCCCCATCTGCATATGGCCTTCTGTGATCGGCGGCTTACCATTGTATACATACTGGTCTCCATACAGAATATCATACTGTAACAGCTCCAGATCCTTCAGATAATCCTTTGTCTGGCGTCTCTGCTGGTGATAGTTGAATACCGTACCGGAATGTAATCCCAGGCGGTCCATCACATCCGCCATGATCTGGTAGGACGGAATGTTCCGGTCCTCTTTCTGAAGTCCAAGATTGTCCCAGATCACATAATTTGTATTGTACAGATAACGGTTCTTCATATCCTTTGCTTCCAGTCCCATTGTCGGCAGATGGTCACCATAGAATACGATCACAGTCGGCTCACCGCGTTCTTCCATCATTTTTACCAGATTACCGGCAAACTGATCCATCTCATATACCTGGTTCACATAGTATTCCCAGGCATTGTTCTTCTCTTCTGTCGGTGCTCCTGTTACGGTGATCTTCGGGTTCTCAATCACCTTTTCTGTCGGATAATTTCCATGTCCCTGTACACTGACTGTAAATACAAAATCCTCCTGCTCGGTAGAGTCCAGAGCGTCTTTGATGTGCGTCAGAAGAATATCATCCTTCGACCATCCATTCTCTGTTGTCTGGAGAATATTCATAAACTCTTTACTTGTAAAGCTGTCAAAACCAATATTGTTAAATACCTTCGCACGGCTGTAGAAATTACCACCGTTGTTGTGAATCGCATGGGTTCCGTAACCGAATGCAGAAAATGCAGTTGCTGCACTTTCACATACCTGATTCTTAAGCTTTGTCTTATAAGGATACTCGCCCGGTCCGAAATAACGCAGGTTCATACCTGTCAGCACTTCAAATTCTGTATTGGCTGTTCCGGCTCCTACGGAAGGAACCTTAAAATATCCGGAAGAATAATTTTCAAACATCTTGCGCAGATTCGGAATCGGATCCTCTGACATCTGCAGATCTTCATATTCAATAGGATCAAAGAAAGATTCCAGCTGTACAAACAAGACATTCGGTCTCACACCATTGTCGGATGTGCTCTCTGTCATCTCTCCATTATCCGTGATCTTCTCGATCGTGTCTTTGTTATAATCATTCGGTTCTGAAATACCTGTATTAAAAAGGCTGGCTGAGAAACAATACGGAAGTCCGTAATCCTGATAAGCAAATGCGATATTTCCAAAGTAAGTAGAAATAATCCTCTTATCTACAGCAACATTTGTCAGTACAGAATATCCAAAAAACGCTGCAACAACAATAATCAGCATCGGGATCCTGTGCATCTTTCCTTCATACTGTCCGGCACGTCTCCACATGGCAACCAGCCAGATGAGCAGTGCCGGAACACCAATTCCCATCATCACAAGCTCTGCCACCGAGAAATAGTTTGTAAACAGTGACAGTCCTTCTGTAAATGTCTTTAGATCCTGTGCATTAAACGGCGTAACACGCTTTGCCAGCATCACTCCGTTGACAACACCCAGAAAGAGCCACAATGCACTGATGATCAGCCGTGTAAACACCCGGCGCCGCACCAGATAAGCGATTAAAAGTGTAACGAAAATCATTCCGGCATTGTACAAAAATACCAGCGGTGTTCCTGTCATATACTGCCAAGCTGCAATTGCAGAATGTCTGGACAGTGCTTCAATGATAAAGTTAATGATACAAGCCCACAGTGCCTGAAGCGGCAAAGAGAACCGGTTCATTATCTTATAGTACGGTGCCATCTTTTTTGCGAATTTGCTGTTTCGCCGCTTTTCAAGAATCTGCTGTCTTCGCTCATGCTGCTTTTTTAAATGCGCCTTTATATCTCCTGGCTTCATATTCTTCAGCTTCTGCCATTTTCCTTTCAGATCCGGTTTTTTCCACTGAATCTTTTTAAAATGAATTTCCTTCATCGTCTTTTAACCCCTTACGTGTTTCTGTACCGGCAGGCGCAGTTTATGCTGCATCTGCCGGTATATCCGGCTAAAAAAGAATATGCCTTAGTACTTTCCTGCAGTGATTATCTTCCTGCTTTTAAAGCCTCCAGACGTTCTTTCACCTGTTCCATCATCTGTGTATACTTTTCAAGCTTTGCTTTTTCTTCATCAACCTTTGCCTGTGGTGCTTTGCTGACGAATTTTTCATTTGAAAGCATTCCCTTTGCACGGTTGATTTCTTTTGTAAGCTTTTCTTCTTCTTTTGTCAGACGCTCGATTTCCTGTTCGAAGTCAATCAGCTCTTCCAGTGGTACATATACAGAAGCATCCGGTACTACGATCGATACGGCATCATCCGCAATACCTGCCTTATCAGCCTGGACAGCAAGTTCAGAAGCACTCATAAGCGGGCATGCGCATGTTGTCAGCTCTTCGAATCCTTCACAGAGCTTCTCATCTTCGCATACTACATAAACCTTTGCTTTACGGCTCGGCGGTACATTCATTTCTGCCCGCGCATTTCTGACACCACGGATAACTTCTTTCATATGATCTGTTATATTTTCAGCGTCTGCATAGCACCAGTCTTCGCTAAACTGCGGCCAGTCTGACATCATCAAAGATTTTTCCTCCGGTACCAGTGCGCTGTAGATTTCTTCTGTTACAAATGGCATAAATGGATGTAACATCTTCAGTGCATTACCAAGAACCGTCTTCAGTGTCCAAAGTGCTGCATTGGCGCTCTTATAATTTTCATCAGAATGGTAGATCCTGTATTTTACAAGCTCGATGTACCAGTCACAGAATTCATCCCAGATAAAGTCATATACTTTCTGTACTGCAATACCCAGTTCAAATTTATCCATGTTCTCAGTTACATCTTTTGCAAGTGTATTTACCTTGGATAAAATCCATTTATCGGTTACTTCAAAGTCTGCCTCATCCGGTTTGGAAATTACCTTATCTTCCATGTTCATCATGATAAATCTGGATGCATTCCATACCTTATTGGCAAAGTTACGGCTGGATTCTACACGTTCGTTGTAGAAACGCATATCATTTCCGGGTGCATTTCCTGTGATCAGAGTCAGACGGAGTGCATCTGCACCGTACTCATCAATGACCTCCAGTGGATCGATACCATTTCCAAGAGATTTACTCATCTTACGTCCCTGGGAATCCCTTACCAGTCCATGGATCAGAACAGTATGGAACGGTGCTTTTCCAGTATGTGCATATCCGGAGAATACCATACGTATTACCCAGAAGAAAATAATATCATAACCGGTTACCAGTACATCTGTCGGATAGAAATACTTGAAGTCCTCTGTCTCTTCCGGCCATCCAAGTGTTGAGAACGGCCACAGTGCTGAACTGAACCAGGTATCCAGTGTATCTTCATCCTGTGTCAGATGTGTGCATCCGCAATGCGGGCATTTTTCCGGCATCTCACGTGCAACAACCACTTCTCCACATTCATCACAATAGTAGGCCGGAATTCTGTGTCCCCACCAGATCTGACGTGAAATACACCAATCACGGATATTTTCCAGCCAGTTCAGGTAGATCTTACCAAAACGTTCCGGTACGAATTTTAATTCGCCGGTCTTGATCGCATTGATCGCCGGTTTGGCAAGCTCATCCATCTTAACAAACCACTGTGGTTTGATCATCGGTTCAACGGTTGTCTTACATCTGTCATGTGTTCCAACGTTGTGTACATGTTCTTCGATGCTTACAAGGTATCCTTCTTTTTCCAGATCTTCTACGATTGCTTTTCTTGCTTCATAGCGATCCATTCCGGAATATCTTCCGTATCCTTCTACTATGGTAGCATCATCATTCAGGATGTTGATTTCCGGAAGATTATGTCTCTTTCCTACTTCAAAGTCATTCGGGTCATGTGCCGGTGTGATCTTAACCGCACCTGTTCCGAATTCTTTATCAACGTAAGCGTCTGCCACAATCGGGATTTCTCTTCCAACTAACGGAAGGATGACATTCTTTCCTACAATATCTTTGTACCTGTCATCGTCCGGGTGTACGGCGATCGCTGTATCTCCAAGCAGAGTTTCCGGACGTGTAGTTGCGATCTCAAGGAAACGTTCTGTTCCTACGATCGGGTACTTGATGTGCCAGAAATGTCCTGCCTGTTCCTCATGCTCAACTTCTGCGTCAGAAAGGGAAGTCTTACATACCGGACACCAGTTGATGATTCTGGAACCTTTGTAGATAAATCCTTTTTCGTGAAGACGAAGGAATACTTCTTTGACCGCATTCGAGCATCCTTCATCCATGGTGAAACGTTCTCTGTCCCAGTCACAGGATACACCAAGCTTTTTCAGCTGACCTTCGATGGTTCCTGCGTACTCTTCTTTCCACTGCCAGGTTCTCTTAAGGAATCCTTCTCTTCCGAGTTCTTTCTTATCAATTCCCTCTGCCTTTAACTGGTTTGTAACCTTTACTTCTGTTGAAATTGCAGCGTGGTCTGTTCCCGGGATCCACAGTGCATTATATCCCTGCATTCTCTTGTAACGGATCAGGATATCCTGAAGTGTATTATCGAGAGCATGTCCCATATGCAGCTTACCGGTGATATTCGGTGGCGGCATTACCGTTGTAAATGGTTTCTTACTTCTGTCAACTTCAGCGTGAAAATACTTTTCTTCACACCATTTTTCATAAAGTTTCGCTTCAATCTCTTTCGGATTGTAGGTCTTTTCAAGATTCTTACTCATTGTTTCCTCCTCTTATAAGTCCACCGCGCACTTTTGCTCTCTCTCTAAAGAATAAAAAAAGCCCTTTACAATATGTAAAGGGCGTGTATAAACGCGGTACCACCTTTGTTCCACGAAATAAATCCATCTCGTATCTCTCACAGTTCTATAACGGAAACCACCCCGTGATATCCTACTCGCCCTTTTTCAGATACCCGGCTCCAAAGCTACCTTCTGCAACCACTTCCCGTAAACCGTCTCTCAGCCTGTGAACGGTTCTCTCTTCTTCGGACCAGTCTGCATACTCCTCTTTCTCATTGCCTTTTCCCATAACTATTGATAATCATAGTATTCAAAGTCCGATTTGTCAAGAAGTTCATGAAATCTTTAGAACTTCTTAAAGATTAAATTTTTCACTTAACTCAAAAAAGGCGAAATCCCTCTGAATAAGAAAGATCCCGCCCTAAATTCCTAAGCCTCGTCAATCGCTTTTCCGATATCGTGGCGCATATATTTGTTATCAAATTTAACCCATTCGGTTGCTTTGTAAGCATTGGCACGGGCCTCTTTGAGCGTTGCTCCTTTGGCTGTCACACCGAGGACACGTCCTCCGTTTGTCACGATCTGGTCTCCGTCGAATTTGGTTCCGGCATGGAAGCAATAGTATCCTTCATGCTTCTTGAACTCGTCAAGACCTGTGATCGGAAGTCCTTTTTCATAAGCGACCGGATAACCGTCAGATGCAAGTACCACACAGACTGCTGCATTGTCTTCAAACTGAAGATCTACCTGATCCAGTGTTCCGTCGATACAGGCTTCGATCACATCGATCAGATCATTCTTC
This sequence comes from Coprococcus sp. AF102-57, assembly GCF_027686195.1. Taxonomy (NCBI): domain Bacteria; kingdom Bacillati; phylum Bacillota; class Clostridia; order Lachnospirales; family Lachnospiraceae; genus Coprococcus; species Coprococcus sp. AF102-57. Next base: position 42,871 of record NZ_JAQCSY010000017.1, read on the forward strand.
ATACGCGGAAGAACAACCTGTGCCTCAGGATCTCCGAATCTGGCATTGTATTCCAGAACCTTCGGTCCGTCTTCGGTAAGCATCAGTCCGAAGAAGATGATCCCCTTGAACTCTCTTCCCTCTGCTGCCATTGCATCTACCGTCTTCTGGTACACATATTTCCGGCAGAATTCGTCAACTTCTTTTGTATAGAAAGGACTCGGTGAGAAAGTTCCCATACCACCGGTATTCAATCCCTGATCTCCGTCTTTGGCTCTCTTGTGATCCTGCGCGCTTGTCATAGTCTTGATGGTCTTTCCATCTACAAAGGAAAGAACAGAAACCTCACGTCCTGTCATGAATTCTTCTACAACCATGGTATTACCGGATGCACCAAATTTCTTGTCCAGCATGATCTCTTTCACGCCGGCTTTTGCTTCTTCCAACGTATTACAGATCAGTACACCTTTTCCAAGTGCCAGACCATCTGCCTTCAGAACGATCGGAAATTTGGCTGTCTCCAGATAAGCCAGCGCTTCGTCTGCATTGTCAAAATTCTCATATGCTGCGGTCGGGATGTCATATTTTTTCATCAGATCTTTTGAAAATGCCTTGCTTCCCTCCAGGATTGCTGCATTTTTTCTTGGTCCGAATGCGCGGATCCCGGCTTTTTCAAATTCATCTATAAGGCCGCCAACCAACGGATCATCCATTCCTACGATTGCCAGATCGATCTCTTTTTCCTTTGCAAATGTAACCAGCTTGTCAAATTCCATCGCACCAATCGGTACGCATTCTGCAAGCTCTGCAATCCCGGCATTTCCCGGTGCACAGTACATCTTCTCTACCTTGCTGCTCTTTGCTACACAATATGCAATTGCGTGTTCTCTTCCGCCACCGCCTACGATCAATACTTTCATTGGTGCTCCTCCTTCTCTAACGGGCAATTGACACTCTGCCATCTTTTACTGTTACTTTTCCATTTGCGATCAGGTCGATCGCATGTGGAAGGATCTTCCACTCCGCCTGCTCCATCACACGTCTCTGCAGAACCTCCGGTGTATCGCCTTCTTCTACTTCGACAGCCTTCTGGAGAATGATCGGACCGGTATCCGTTCCTTCGTCTACAAAATGTACGGTTGCTCCAACCACCTTTACCCCTCTGGCAAGTGCTGCCTCATGAACCTTCAGTCCATAATATCCCGTTCCGCAGAACGACGGAATCAGAGATGGATGGATATTGATGATCTTATTCCGGTATCTGCTGATCATTTCTTCCGGGATCACAACCAAAAATCCCGCCAGAACGATCAGATCCGGTTTCAGTTCGTCTACCTTTTCAAGAAAAACTTTGTTAAACTCTTCTCTTGTCTCAAAATCCTTCGGCGAAACGCACTGTGCCGGGATCTGATGATTCCCGGCTCTTGTGAGTGCATATGCGTTCTTATTATTGCTGATGACACCGACCAGCTCTGTATTGGTGATCGTGCCATTTTCCACTGCATCAATGATTGCCTGCAGATTGGTTCCGCCTCCGGATACAAGTACAGCAACTCTTAACATAAAGTAACTCCTTTTTCTCCTGCTTCTACATAACCAACCACAAATGCTTCATCTCCAGCTTCTTTCATTGCCTTAATTGTAGCATCTACATCCTTTTCATCGACAGCGACAACCATACCGATACCCATATTGAAGGTATTGTACATCATCTCTTCGGCAATGTTGCCAGTCTTTGCGATCAGGTTGAAGATTGCAGGGATTTCATAGCTGTCCTTCTTTACCACTGCACGGATTCCTTCCGGAAGCATTCTCGGAATATTTTCATAGAATCCACCGCCTGTGATATGGCTGCATCCTTTGACTCTTACACCGGCTTCTTTTACGTTCTTCAGTGCTTTTACATAAATTCTGGTCGGAGCAAGAAGTGCTTCGCCAAGTGTCTTTCCTAATTCATCATAGTATGTATTTAAGGATTCTTCTGTAATGTCGAATACCTTACGAACCAGTGAAAATCCATTGCTGTGAACCCCTGTAGACGGCATTGCAACAAGTACATCACCTGGCTTAATATCAGAACCGTCGATAATGTCTTTCTTATCTACAACTCCGACTGCAAAACCTGCAAGGTCGTAATCATTCTCCGGCATCAGTCCCGGATGTTCTGCTGTCTCTCCACCTACAAGTGCACATCCTGACTGCTTACAGCCCTCTGCCACACCGCTTACGATCGTAGCGATCTTTTCCGGGTAATTCTTGCCACAGGCAATATAATCCAGGAAGAATAACGGTTCTCCACCAGAGCATGCGATATCATTCACACACATGGCAACGGCATCAATACCGATCGTATCATGCTTGTCCATTACAAATGCAAGCTTCACCTTTGTTCCACATCCATCTGTTCCGGAAAGAAGTACTGGTTCTTCCATATTCTTGATTCCACTTAAATCAAATGCACCTGCAAAACCACCAAGCCCTCCTAACACTTCCGGTCTCATGGTTTCTTTTACATGCTTTTTCATAAGTTCTACTGATTTATATCCTGCCTCGATATCTACGCCGGCTGTCTTATAATCCAACATTTTCTATATCCTCCTGGTATTTTCACTGACATCTGTATGCCTACATCTGCTTGATATATTCTTTGTGTCCGATTTTTTCAAGCTTTTCTGCTTTTTTCTGGACGGTTTCTTTCATTTCTGCAGTGTAATCCTTCAATTTCTGAAGAAGCTCAGGATCTGAGGTTGCAAGAATCTTTGCAGCCAGAATAGCTGCGTTTGCTCCGCCATCGATCGCAACTGTGGCAACCGGGATTCCGGGCGGCATCTGAACGATTGAATAGAGTGCGTCGACACCCTCCAGATTCTTCCCTGACATTGGGATTCCGATAACCGGCATCGGGAAAATTGCTGCACACATTCCTGGAAGATGTGCTGCCATACCTGCACCTGCAATAATTACTTTGAAGTCTTTTGCTTCTGCAGACTTCGCATATTCATAGAATACATCAGGCTCACGGTGTGCCGAGATGATCGTCATCTCATAATCGATTCCAAACTTTTCCAGCATGTCGGCAGCTTTTCCCATTACTTTCATATCTGAGTCGCTGCCCATTACGATTCCAACTTTTGGCATAATGATCTCCTTTTCTTTTATCTATAAGTATTTTAATAAATAGCTAACCACTTATAAGTTATTTTACTAAGTCTGTTGCGGTATGTCAACCGTTACTTATCTGACCATTATTTAATTTTACTTATTGGTATTATTGAAAATCCATAACTAATACTAATTCAGAGGTTCATTGAGGATCTCTGTTCCCGGAAGAACAAACCGTCCATCACGGATAATTTCTGTCTCTGTTCCGTCTTTCGCCACTACAACAATGCTTCCCAGCTCATCATAAGGGATGGTGATATCGGTATGGCACTGGAAATATGCTTTCGACGGATCCTCTTTTCTCAAGATCGATATGCTGTTGTCTCTTGCAATAATCTCTTTTCCATCCGGATTGTAAACCTTTACATCCTCTGCCCAGCTATAGCAGGTATCCCCTACTGCAAAATGCGGTCCCGTCTTTTCAGCGATCAGAATCGTATATTTATCTGCAATATCATATTTCTTCGCAACCGCATAAGCTGTGGTATTGGTTCCGATCGCAAACTCGCCAATCGGAAGTGTCTGATGATTGTGCAGAATGTTATCGAAAATATATTTTTTATTTTCTTCTTCTGAATCAAAATTGGTGCAGGTATACTCTGTGATCTTTCCTTCTTTAAAACTGATCTTCAGATTGTAATACGGAAGTCCGTGAAGGAATACCTTGCTCACAAAAAGGGTACCTTCTGTTCCTTCCAGTACCGGGGAAGTGAACACCTCACCTACTGGGATATTGACATCGGCAACACAGTTTTCAAAGATCGTCTCTTTTGCCGGATCGGCAAGCGGATGAAGCATCACTTTCAGATCCGTCTGGTTTTCGCCTGAGCCTGTTACTTTTACATACTCTCCTTTATCCAGTGCATCGATCATTGTCTGCTGCACCTTCTGGTAAAGCTTGTAATCCAGAGTATTGATCTTGATCGTTTCATCAAAGATCTCATGATACTGCTCTCCGATTTCCGGAACCGGCCAGGAAATGATCGTAAAACTTCTCTCATCTCCCGGAAGATATTCATTGGTCAGACGTCCGGCCCTTCCATTCATCGCAACCAGAAGTTCTTCCTGCTTTTCGCTTAATTTAACTGCCTCTGGTTTAGCCTGCGGAACAAAAGTCTTTTCTCCGAAAATGTCGATCACTGCCGGTCCTGCATAGCCTGCTGCAATCTCTTTATTCTGCTCGTAAGTGGTACGCATCACTTCCAACTTTCGCTCTACATACTGTTTATCCATCACAAGCCCGATATCATCTCTGTGGTCATAGACATACTGCTTGTTGCCGGAAATATTGAAAAATCCGATCTGGCTGTTGCGTCCTCTTGTGATCACGCTGTGACTTGTCCGGAAAATACTCGGCTTTAATCCCATTTTGGCAAAATTCTCAATGGCTTTTTTTACGATCCGTTCAAATCCCATTGCATAATAAATGTTGACTACAGATTTTTTTGACAGGTCTTTTCCGGTATTTACAAAACCAATCCTGTATCCTTCACTGAAGGTATCTGCCATCTTATCAATCTTCTCCTGTGAAAGTGAATTTAAGTATGCGGCTGTCTCTCTTTCATTTACCCCCACATATTCTCCCATACGGTAGAGATAACGCAGATCGGAAAGATCTTCATTCATGATCATATTCACAATGAAGCATCCTCTTTCCGGATCGATCTGGTCTTTGATGCGGTCTGCCGCAAATACATCGCAGTAATCACTTGCATACCAGTAAAAGATTTCCTTCAGGCTTTCCGGCTGCGGCTGCTTTTCTTCTTCAAATTTGTTGTAAATTTCAATCAAAAGCTCTGCTCCGATCACAACATACTCCATACGCTGTTCCTGAACATAAGAAATGCCTCCGCGGATCTCGGTGTAAACCGCAGACAAAAAGCTTCCCAGTTCTCCTCCCAGTACCAAAACCGCATAAGCCGGATTTGCATAAGATTTCTCATAGTTTGCTTCCAGTTCGTCTGCATAAAGATCCTTCATCTCTTCCTGCAGCTCTTCTTCTGACATCTCTTTCTGCTTTCCACTTTCCACATTCTGTTTCAGCTCATCAAGCTTTAAAATAAACCGAGCCACATGCTGGAAATACTCCCGATATGGCTCTGCTACTGTTTTTTCTTCTATTATTGCTTTCATTCTGTCAATTGCCAGATTATATCTTTCTTCCATTTATACACATCCTCTTATAAATACTAAGATCAGGGCAAGTAAAATAAGTCCGTTTACAACAATTCCGATCTTGCAGGTCAGATAATTTTTATCTCTTTCTTTAAATCCTTTTACACCCGTTACAATACCGATGCAGGCAAGAATCATATCGAAAACCCCAAAGCTTCCTACCATTGCTGCTGATTTTCCTTTATTCATAAATGCCATTACAATCAATCCCGCTATCACTGCCGTAACAAGTACTGCCATCACACAGGACCAGATTCCCTTGCGGGAATGCTTTCTTTTTATCTGACCATACTTCCGGTTTCTTTTATTTCTATCTCTTTCACGTGCTCTTTTTTTATCTCTCCTGCTTCGCATCGTGCCATCTCCTTATCATATTACAAATCGCGAAGACGATATACCCGATCACACCGCCAAGGGTGTTGAGCAGCATATCATCCACATCAAAACTCCCCACTCTTGTTACCAGCTGAAAGCACTCCACAAAGAAGCTCACTCCAAAACTGTAGAAAAGGGTAAGAAAAAAGCTGCGATACCGGCTTGCCATCGGCATAAAAAATCCAAATGGTATGAAAATCAGGACATTTCCGAACAGATTTGCATAAGATACCCATCCCAAAACATCTCGATACAACCAAAATCTTTTTATTTCACAGAAAAGAACCAGGTTATAATGATATTCCCCGGTTCCTTCCCGTCCATACCAGTCAGAAAAAATCAGAAAGTAAAATAAAAATCCAATATACAGGACAAATAAAATCTTCCCAAGAACCCGAAGTCTTTTTCTGTTCTTTGCTTTCAACTTAAAGCGCCCTTCCTAAAATGTCAGTCCCTTTTTCGCACCAAGCAGCTTTCCACCGCTGACAAGCAAAATGATCCCGGTTGTCACACCAACAACAATAGAAATAATTCCGATCGCAATATTGGCACCGCCGGCAAGTCCCATCACCTTATATGTCTTTTCTGTCACTGTAACTCCTCCTTATTTTGCACCATACTGCTCATAGTATGCGTCGATTGCAGCCTTGATCTTGTCATCGATAACAATTTCACCATTGCATGGTTTGTTGTACAGATGCTCTACTACATCCTTCATGGTTACGATTGCATTAGTTTCAAATCCGTAAAGATCCTTTACTTCATCGAGTGCGCATTTCACACCGCCTTTTCCTACTTCCATACGGTCAAGGGATACCATCAGTCCAACAATTGTTACATCAGCGGCTCCTCTTACCTTCGGTACAGTCTCTTCCATGGATTTGCCGGATGTGGTAACATCTTCGATCATAACCACGCGGTCTCCGTCCTGAAGCTTGCTTCCGAGGAAGCTTCCCTTATCTGCTCCGTGATCTTTTTCTTCTTTACGGTCTGAGCAGTAACGGATCTCTTTTCCGTATAATTCACTGTAAGCAATCGCGGTTACAACTCCAAGCGGGATTCCTTTGTAAGCAGGTCCGAATAATACATCAAAATCATCCCCGTATTTGTCATGGATTGCTTTTGCGTAATATTCACCGAGTCTTTTGAGCTGTGATCCTGTCACATAAGCTCCTGCATTCATGAAGAACGGGGACTTTCTTCCGCTTTTCAGTGTAAATTCTCCAAATTTAAGCACGTGGCTTTCTACCATAAAATCAATAAATTCCTGTTTGTAGCTTTCCATTTTATTTATCCTCCATCTCTTATATGTTCTTTATTTTACAATTCCAACCATATCTTTCACAGACTCAAAGCCATTCTTCTTCATGTAGGCTTCAATTCCATCGATCACTTCCATCGTCACTGCCGGATTGTGAAAGTTGGCTGTTCCTACGGATACGGCACTTGCTCCTGCAAGAAGGAACTCGATCGCATCTTCTGCGCAGGAAATACCGCCCATCCCGATGATTGGGATGTTCACTGCCTGTGCTACCTGATATACCATGCGGACAGCGATCGGTTTGACGATCGGTCCTGATACACCTCCGGTCTTATTTGCCACTGCAAATGTCTTGCGATTGATATCAATCTTCATACCGGTCAGTGTATTGATCAGGGAAACTGCGTCCGCACCGCCTGCTTCTGCCGCTTTTGCTATCTCAGTAATATCGGTTACATTCGGTGTCAGCTTCATGATGATCGGCTGCTTTGCGATCTTCTTGATCTGTCCGGTCAGCTCTTCTACATGCTTTGCATCCTGTCCGAAAGCAAGGAATCCTGCATTGACATTCGGGCAGGAAATGTTGATCTCCATCATATCGATCGGTTCATCCGCAAGGCGTTCTACCACTTCAAGATACTCTTCCGGTGCATGTCCGCAGACATTCACAATGATCTTGGTATCATAGTTTTTCAGATACGGAATATCTCTTTTACAGAACAGATCGATTCCCGGATTCTGAAGTCCTATGGCGTTCATCATTCCGCCGTAAACCTCGGCTACACGCGGAGTCGGATTGCCCGGCCACGGTACATTTGCCACACCTTTTGTTGTCACAGCTCCAAGCTTGTTCAGATCTACAAATTCAGAAAACTCTTCTCCTGATCCGAAGGTTCCTGATGCCACTGTTACCGGATTCTTCCATTCTACTCCGGCAATATTTACACGCATATCCATTAAATTTCCACCTCCGTAGAAAGAAATACCGGTCCGTCTTTACAGATACGTTTGTTGTGCACATTGCTGTGCGCATCCTTTTCCTTTGACTTGCACACGCACGCAAGACAGGCACCGATTCCACATGCCATTCTCTCTTCCAGAGAAATGTAGCATTCGATTCCGTTTGTTTCTGCATACTGTTTGATCGCACGGAGCATCGGAGTTGGTCCACAGGCATAGATCATATCTGCTTCCAGCGCATTCTCACGGATTGCATCCATGACATTTCCTTTTGTTCCGACACTGCCATCTTCGGTTGAAATATAAAGCTCTCCTGCCTGTTCAAATTCTTCTTTCAGGAAGGTATGTGCATCACGGTATCCAACCACAATCTGCTTTTTCTCACATTCCATCTGTTTTGCAAGCTCCAGGATCGGCGGCACACCGATTCCTCCTCCCATCAGAAATACCTTCTTTCCTTCGGCCTTCTCAAATGGGAATCCATTACCAAGTGGTCCGATCACCGGAATGGTATCTCCTGCCTTCATCTGTGAAAATTCTTCTGTTCCGGTTTTTTCCCCTGTCACACGGTAAACCACACGAAGTTTTCCACCTTCTTTATCGATCTCACAGATACTGATCGGGCGTGGAAGAAGCTTGCTTCCATCATTGGTATACATGGAAATAAACTGCCCCGGTCTTGCACTCCCTGCTGCTTCTGTCTGGATCCACATACTGAAGATTCCATCTGCAAGCTGCTCCTGCGATACAACCTTTGCCTGTTCTTTTTTCTTTGTAGTCATCTTCTATTCTCCTATAATCCGGATTTGCCGGTATGTCAGAAGCTTCTGTCACACCGGCTCATTCTTTTCTCTTATCTGTTCTCAAGCGCGCCTTTGATATCTGCTACCATGGCTTCTACTGCGGCACGGGATGCATCTCCAAAGTTCTCTGCACCGTATTTTGCATAAGCTTCCTGCTTATATGCTGCAATGATTCCTCTGGATGAGTTTACGATTGCTCCAAGTCCATCTTCATTGAAGAAATGAACCAGATCTTTTCCTTTTCCACCTTGTGCACCGTATCCCGGAACCAGAATGTAGGATTTCGGCATTACTTTACGAAGGACTTTTCCCATCTCCGGATAAGTAGCTCCCACAACTGCTCCGATGTAGCTATAATCATCACCCATGCAGTCTGCTCCCCACTCGGCAACCTTTTCTCCGACCAGTTCGTAAAGCGGACGACCATCGATCAGCCGATCCTGGAATTCTCCACTGGATGGATTGGATGTCTTAACAAGGATAAAAAGACCTTTCTTCTCTTCTTTACATACTTCGATAAATGGCTTTACTCCGTCAGATCCAAGATACGGATTCACAGTAGCGAAATCTTCATCGAACGGTACATAGGATTTGCTTCCTACCTGAACTTTTCCAAGATGTCCAACAGCATATGCTGCTGAAGTAGAACCGATATCACCTCTCTTGATATCTCCGATGACAACAAGTCCTTTTTCTTTACAGTAGTCTACCGTCTTCTTGAATGCCTGAAGTCCCGGAATTCCGAACTGTTCGTACATAGCGATCTGCGGTTTAACTGCCGGTATCAGATCATAAGTCTTATCCACGATCTCTTTGTTGAACTGCCATATAGCTTCTGCTGCTCCTTCCAAAGTCTCGCCATACTCTGCAAATGCCTTTTTCTGTACCTGCTCTGGTACATAGGAAAGCATCGGATCCAGTCCGACAACGATAGGTGCTCCTGTTTTTTTAATGTTAGCGACTAATTTGTTAATCATCTTATTCCCTCCAGTTTTCTATTTATATTTTTGCTGTAACAGAAAGTATTGTCCTTTTGTTACCTGAAAAAAAATATTCTTTACTTATGATATCATATTAAAAACTAAAAGGGAATGCCGTTTTCGGCATTCCCTCCGGATTTCTGTTATTGATTGATTTTATTTCTCACTTGTTCCAATGCTGCATCAAGCTGATTATCTGCATTCGGATTATTCTCATCCTGCTGATATTCAACTTCTACGTCCGGCGTAATTCCTTTTTTGTGAATATTTCTTCCATTCGGAGTATAGTACTCAGCCATTGTCAGCTTCACACAGGTTCCGTCTCCAAGATCAAAAATCTGCTGAACAATTCCTTTTCCGTAAGTTGTTGTTCCGACGATCGATCCAAGTCCGTAGTCCTGGATCGCTCCGGCAAAAATCTCGGAAGCACTTGCACTGTTGCCGTCCACAACAACCGACATCGGCTTTGTAAACTGGTGTTCATCATCCGATGAAATCACCTCTTCGTGACCACTCTTGTCTTTTGTTGACACGATCGTACCTTTTGGCAGTAACAGATCCAGCATCTGTGTGACTGTCGCAAGATTGCCTCCCGGATTCGCCCGAAGATCAACCACAAGTCCTTTCATCCCCTGGTCCTCCAGACTGCCGAGTGCACTCTTGAACTGGTCATAGGTCACACTGTCAAATTCCGTAACCCGAATATAACCGATCTGGTCATCCTTCATTTCAGACTTGACTGTCTCTACCTGGATTTTTCTCCGGGTAACCGTCATTGTCACTTCCTTCGCATCATCCCCACGCAGGACTGTGATATCAACAGTCGTATTCTCTACACCGCGGATCAGCTGTACAACATCGGAAAGATCCGTTCCACTTACGTCCTTATCTCCAACCTTATACAGAATATCATTTACCTGAATACCTGCTTCATTCGCCGGGCTGTTCTCATAAACCTGAACTGCAGTGATCACCTTAGTTTCCTGATTCTGCGAAAAAACAACTCCGATTCCCGAATACTCTCCCGAAGTTGATTCCTGCAGGGATCTGGTCTGTTCTTCATCATAATATACAGAATACGGATCTCCCAGTGCATTAATGTATCCACTGTAAAGTCCGTTCTCCAGATCTTCTTCTTTCAAATCATCTGTATAAAGATAATTTTCATCAATCAGCTTTTTCAGTTTATTCAGTTTTTTCTCTTCCTGCGCATTTACGACCTTTTCCTGACTGGTCCCAAGGTCTACACCTGCGACATTCATAATTCCAAGTGCCGCAGCACCTACCATAAACATGGCGAGGGCGCCTGCAAGCGCCCCCTTCCAAAAATTCTTTTTATTATTTTCCATCATTTACTCTTTCATACCTGTTATGTATTATCTTACAGATAGTTCAGTGGATTGACCGGTACACCACCTACATGAACTTCAAAGTGAAGATGTGGTCCTGTGGAAATTCCGGTCGTACCGACATTTCCGATCACCTGACCTCTTGCCACCGTCTGTCCCACGCTAACATTCATCGAACTCAGATGCTGATACCATGTCTGCATTCCATTACCGTGATTGATTACGATGTAATTTCCACGTGCACTATTGTACTGTGCGGTAATAACAGTTCCAGAATCAGCCGCATAAACCGCAGCTCCATATCCTGCACCATAATCGATTCCGTCATGACCGGTTGTTGCACCTGCAGTCGGTGCCACACGTCCGCCAAAGCCACTGGTAATCGCTGCTCCCGGTACCGGATGTGTAAGTGATCCTGTTCCCGTTGCACTTGCATTGCTGCTCGTATTGCCTGAACTACTTGTGCCTGACGAAGCTGATGCCTGAGCTGCCGCCGCTGCCTGTGCTGCCTGAGCGGCTGCCGTTGCTTCTGCTTCTTTTCTGCGGGCTTCTGCCGCCTCTGCTTCTGCAATCAGCTGCTTCAGCTTGTCAGCATTACTGCTGATCTCAGATGTCAGGTTATTGATCTGAATGTTCTTATCAGCAAGAAGCTTTTCTACATTTGCCTGTTCTCCCGCAAGTTCATCCTGCAGGCTTTCCAGCTCTGCATACTCTTTTTTAAGTGCATTTTCTCTGTTCTCAACATCTTTTCTTGTATCTTCGTATTCTACAAGAAGTTCACGGTCACATTTGGAAATCTTGTTGATGTATTCTGCTTTGTTCAGCAGATCTGCAATACTGTTAGCTTCCATCAAGATCTCCAGGAATTCATTGCTCCCGTTCTCATACATATACTTGATACGTAGCTTCATCGTCTGGTACTGGTCATCTTCGTTGGCTTTCGCAGTTACCAGCTCTGTCTCTGCATCATTGATCTCCGTCTCTTTTGCAGTCAGATCTGACTGTGTCTTTTCCATCTTTGATACAATGGAATCCAGTTCAGAAGAAAGTTCCGACTTCTCCGCCTCAGCCGTATTCTTCTGCTGTTCCAGCTCCTGCTGCTTCTTTTTCGCATCCGAAATATCATCAGCCTGTGCCGGAATTACCATACTGAAGCAAAGCGTAAACGTCAGTAACGCCCCAAGTATCTTTTTCCCTCTTATCATATTCGTCTCCCTTAAATATTATGCGACTAGACTCTTAAGTGCTTTCTAATCGTAAAGAAACTTCCCACAAAACCAATTCCGATTCCCAGTAAAAGTCCGACCGGAAGCAGTGTCTTGTATACCTGCCCCACCGGAAGGAAATCCAGAATATTATTCAGCAGACTGAATTTTGTAAGAATATAAGTAATTGCTTTATTATAAAGTACATAAAGGATACCAAGCGGAATCGCCGCACCGACAAGACCGATCAGGATACCTTCAATGATGAACGGTGCCCGTACAAAACCATCCTTCGCACCGATATATTTCATAATTGCAATCTCTTCCCTTCGGACAGTAATACCCATTGTGACCGTATTGCTGATCAGGAAAATGGATACTGCCAGAAGAATCGCGATGATAACAACCGATACATACCATACCAGCTTGTTCACGCTGTTCAGTGTATTGGCTACGGTATCTGATTTGTTAACCTTGCGAACCCCGTCAAGGCTTTCCGCAAAAGAAACCAGCTTCTTCTGTGAAGCCACATCTGTCATATATACTTCATAGTTGTCAGATCCTGCCAGAGGGTTATCATTTTTAAATCCTTCTGCAAGATCACTTGATTCGCCAAAATACTGATCTTTAAATGTCTCCCATGCTTCGTCCGCAGACACATACTTGATCTCTTTTACACCATCCTGCTTTTTAAGCTGTGCGCCAATATTATCAATCTGCTCCTGCGTTGCATCATCATTAAAAAATACAGTGATTGCCACGCCTTCTTCTGCTTTGTGTACAATATACTGGAAGTTCATAATAATTGAGAAAAACAGTCCGAACACAAAGATACATGCAGCCATAGTTGCAACAGATGCCAGTGAAAACATCTTATTTCTTCCAATATTCTTAACTCCCTGTTTCACGGAGTATCCAACTGTACTAATCCTCATGCTTATACCCACCTTCTTGTTCGTCGCTGACAATGACACCCTTCTTCATCGTAATAACGCGCTTTTTCATCTCGTTTACAATTTCCTGGTTGTGAGTAACTACCAGAACTGTAGTTCCTCTCTCGTTCGCTTCTTCAAGAAGTTTCATGATCTCCCATGAGTTGGTTGGATCCAGGTTTCCTGTCGGTTCGTCAGCCAGCAAAATGGCAGGCTCATTTACAACAGCTCTGGCAATTGCAACTCTCTGCTGTTCCCCACCGGACAATTCCTTCGGGAACGCTTTGTACTTCTGTGCCAGTCCGACAAGTGACAGAGCCGCCGGCACTTTCTTTTTGATGACACGGGTTGATTTTTCTGTAACCCGCTGTGCAAATGCAATATTCTCATAAATATTGCGGTCTTTCAGAAGTCTGAAATCCTGGAATACAACGCCGATTCCTCTTCTGTACTGCGGAATCTGGCGATGTTTCATACGATTCAGATTCTGACCGTTGACAATAATCGTACCTGACGTTGGTTCGATCTCCTTCATCAGAAGACGTATCAACGTGGACTTTCCGGAACCGCTGTCTCCAACTACGAATACGAACTCTCCCTGTTCGATCCGAAGGTTGATACCATTGAGTGCAGCAATACCCTTCGAGTATTCCTTGGTAACTTCTTTAAGTTCTATCATATGCTCCTCCTAATTATCCATACTCCGATATAACTTAATACTCCAGTGTTTCCATGTATTTCATATATTTGACTACCATCAGCGCGATCTTAAATGTGATTGCGTCCTCAAATACGCGCAGATCCAGTCCTGTGCTCTTCTGCAGTTTGTCAAGACGGTACACCAGTGTATTTCTGTGAATATACAGCTGTCTTGATGTCTCGGAAACATTCAGGCTATTCTCAAAGAACTTATTGATGGTCGTGAGCGTCTCTTCATCAAATTCGTCCGGAGATTTCCCCTCAAAAATTTCGCGGATAAACATCTTGCAGAGCGGAATTGGGAGCTGATAGATCAGTCGTCCGATTCCAAGCGCACTATATGCAATAACTTCCTTCTCGTCGAAGAAGATCTTTCCTACATCGAGCGCAAGCTTCGCTTCTTTGTAAGACTTGGATACTTCTTTGATGTCATTGACGATCGTACCATATGCGATACGGATATTCTCTTCTCCTTCTGCTTTCAGAAGATCAAGAATCTCATGCGCAGTCTTGTCCATCTCCGGATATCCATCGCCAGGACCTAATTCTTTTACTACGATGATGTTCTTCTCATCAACAGCTGTAATAAAGTCCTTGCCCTTTCCACCCAGAACAGAACGGAGACTGTCAAGCGCACTGACATCTCTCTCCCGAGAAGTCTCAACTATAAAGATATCACGTTTTACCTCTGTGTCAATATGTAATTTTTTGGCGCGATTATAAATATCCACCAGAAGAAGGTTGTCAAGAAGGAGGTTTTTGATGAAATTATCCTTGTCAAAACGCTCCTTATATGCTACCAGAAGATTCTGGATCTGGAAGGCTGCAATCTTGCCAACCATATAAACATCTTCACTGCCGCCATTGGCGATCAGAATGTACTCCAGCTGGTGTTCATCATAAATTTTGAAAAACTGATACCCCTGAATCACCTGGCTTTCTGCCGGAGATTCTACAAACGAAAGAACGGCATTCTCATAATCTCCAGGCTCCGGAAATGTTGTCGCCAAAGTCTTTCCATCTGTATCCATCACTCCAAGATCAATCCTTGTAATTGATTTCAACCCTTCAATCGTATTCTGCAGTATCTGATTTGATATCATATTCTCTCTCCTCCATCCTCCGTGGTTCTATACACTTTGTACAATCTTCATCCCCCGCAACTGTGGACTTAGCCATATACATATAATACTTTAATACATATTACCAAAAAAATAAAGAGGAAATCACATTTTTTTATGCATTTCCTCAATTGAGTTTATTATAAAATTTATTCTATCAAAAAAGATTTTTTGATTTTTTTTATTATTTTCAGTCTTTTGTCGCTTCAATTATACTTCTTTTCTTTTTTGCTCTTTTTTGATCTCCCGTTTTAAAATCCTTTTACCGATAAAATTTTTCAGGTGATCTGCCCAGTTCTCACCATTTGCAAAGGAAGCAATACTATGTCCTGTTCCAAACCACATTCTGGTATTCAGCTGCTCTTTGCACCGGTAAACAAACTGTTCCTGCCAAGGGAAATCCATGCTGGCAATCACACAGTCTACTTCTCCGCCGTTGACCAGATTGGTGATCCTGTCATCCTCACTTTCGTCTGCCGGTACTGCTTTCATACCGACAACCTGAATCCCACTGTATGCCTCATGCAGATAGCCCTGCAGTCTGTCTCCTTCTTCCTCAGATCCTGCCAGTATAAATATCTTACAGCGGTTCTTATGAAAATAATGGAATACCATCTTCAGCATCGTCTGATCCTCCATCTCCTGGATCCGCTTTCTATCTGTGATCTTTGCAGCTTCAAGAATCGCCATATCTCCCGGAAGCAGAAGATCCAGTTTCTCCAGCTCTTCTTTCATACCGTCAAGCTGTGTCGCTCTCATCAGGGTATCCACCGTAACAATATCTACTGTGTTAAGTTCTTCTGTCTGCATATATTCTGCAATGATCTTCATCGCATCTTTTGCCGTACAGTTATCAAGCTGTACGTCCAGTACGTTCATTTTTTCATTCATTTGCCTCACCCGTTCCATTTTCTCGGTTTTTGCGGTCAAGCGATTATATCAAACATACAGTGCTTTTTCAACAAACGTTGCAAAATATTCACATTTTTTAAAATTTGTAATATTATTGTAAATTCCCAGTCTCATTCTTTCTGGATTTTTTTGAAATGATTCCTCCGATCCGCCCGGTTTCTTTTGATGACAGACTCTTCCAGCCATCTTCCAGAACCTTATCGAGAAGTCCAAGCTCCTCCGCAATCTCGTATTTTACCCGCTCACTTGTTTCCAGATTGGGGATATCTTCGCGTCTGATTTTCTTTGTCTTTGTGCTTTTCATACCTTTCAACTCCTTTTTCAGAGTGTTTCCCCAATTACGGATTTTATACATTTATACCTGATTATTATAAAAGAAGCCGAAAACATTACTTCCGGCTTCTTCTCCTTCTGCCTTTTCTTTATCGGCAAAGCTCTCTTATTTTTTATTCCGGATCCGGAATGATAACTGCTGCAACAAAATAGGCAACCACAGCAGTCCCACAGCTTACGCAAGCCAGCAAAACACCTCCAAGCCGGATCAATGTAGGATCGATATTAAAATATTCTCCAAGGCCTCCACATACACCGCAGATCTTACGGTTTGTTACGGATCTGTATAATCTTTTCTGTTCCATAAAAATTCCTCCTAAAAGTTTCTCCTATTTTTGTGTTTCTTCTATTATATATGTGTTTCATCTGATACATTTTTCTGTCTATGTTAATTCTAATGGAAACGGATCTCCACGCTGCCTGCTCCGTTCGATATCTCAATCGTGCGTTTACTGCCATTATTGATTGACTTCTCTGTGCTTAAGCCGCCAAGATCTATATCTTCTCCAATTTCTACCGAACCGGCACTGCTATCCAGTTCATAATTATAATCCTCCACTTTTCCTTCCAGATTCAGTGTGACGCTTCCAGCACCACAGTCAATATCCACTTCTTTTTCCACTGTTCCATAAAAATCCAGACTTCCGGCACCTGTTTCTACATCTAACTCCTCTATATCTGCATTTTTTATTGTACAGCCTGATGCCCCGCTTTCAATCTTAAGGCTTTTCGCATTTAGTCCATCGATCTCTGCTGTTGCTGCACCATATTCCATGTCCACCTGATCGAACTTGTAATCTCTTGGAAGATAGATCACAAGTGTTCCCTTTACGTTTCTCACATTTTTGAAATCGAAACTGCTGCGCATTTTCGTTGTTATTTCCAGAGTTTTCCTGTCATCGGACAGTCTTTTCTGCACTGCATTTTCCGTTTTCATTCTGGAATCATCCACATGGATCTTATCATCCGTCCCTGTCTTGATCTGTACCTCACTTGCACTGATATCAAGCTTCAGATTCTCTACGCTTGAAAATGTCTCCCCTGATACAACATTTTCTGTCTCTTCCGGCTCATCATCGTCGTCATCATCATCCCAATCTTCCTCGAAAGAAACGTAATCCTTTCTTATAATACCAATTCCATTCGGATATGCTTTTTCAAACTGTGAAAATGTGACTCCAAGACATAACGCAATGATACAAAATACAACTCCTGCCCCTGTCAGGCTTATAATAACTGTCCAGAAAATCTTCCATCCTTTTTTCATCTGCATTCACCTCTCTTTTTCTGAAATGGTATGCGACAAAGATTTACAAATCCACGGAACATCATTGGAATCAGTTTGATGCATCCCCATCCGATCAATACTGTAAATACTGCCCCAAGTGCCAGCAGCAGGCAGCCGACACCAAGCATTCCGATTCCAAGAGCCGGGGAATAAAACAGCTGACCAAATCCGTGAATCCCCAACAGAATCCCTACGGCTGCGGTTGCAACTGCTGCCACCCAGATCGCTATTGCTGATATTGCAAGTGCGATCAGAACTCCAAATGCCGCCAAAAGAAGACCAAGTGCTGTCGGAACTACAATTGGAAGTCCAATCACAAGGATACAGATGATCAGAATGATCTTAACGGCACTGGATTTCTTCCGTGGCATTCCTGTCGTCTGACCCGCACCATATCCCTGATTTCCCGCATATGTATATCCCTGATTAGAATTGGTTGTATAAGAATACTGTCTTTCTGAAAATGGATTCCTGTCATTCTGTGACTGTCTTTCTCCATATGTCTCCGAATAGCTTTCTTTATAATAGTCATCTCTTCCTGCCGGATACTCACTGCTGTCAAAACGCCTGTCCTGATATCCTCGCTCTCCGTACTCTCCATAACTTTCCGCCTCATCGGTATTGCCATTTATCCCGGCACGGATCGTTTCGGCAAGCTTTGCAGGACTTCCCAGCTCTTCGATTACTTTTTCTTCATTCTCGCTTCCGGCGTCATCAAAATAATCATTGTAATACTGCATTGCTTCTTCTCTTTCTTCTTTCGAAATTCCATGAAGCAGTGCATCTAATTCCCTCATATACTCTGTACGGCTCATTCGGCTGCACCTCCCTCGAACATCTCTGTAATCTTCCTTGTGTAGTTCTTCCATTCGACTTTATATAAATTCAGCTGTGCCATTCCTTTTTCTGTAACTTTATAATATCTGCGGTTTCTTCCGTCAAATTGCATATCATAGACCTCCAGACATTCATCTTTCTGAAGTCTTCTGAGTACCGGATACATTGTTGACTCTGATACATTCAGAACTTTCCGGACATCCTGGGTAATCTTATATCCATAGGTTCCTTCCTGCTCCCGCGACACAACAGCAAGCACGATCGCATCAAGGAGGGCAGCTCCGGTGTTAAATACCATATGATTCACATCCTTTTATTGTTTGTTATATTGTTTTGTTAAGTATATTATACGTTATATAATATAGTGAGTCAATATAATATTGTATAAGACTTTCTGAAGATTTCCTAAAGAAATGGGTGGGAGACGGATGGTGGGAGGAAGGTTGTGACAGCTTGCGGATAGAAATAAAGTCCACCGCTTCCCACGGGGCGAAGGCATTCCGATGAGCCTCTGAATGCAAACATTGTGTCAGCAATGGCTTCCACAATGTTTGAGTCTCATCTCCATTGCCCCTCAAGGGAAGTGGTGGACTTTATTTCTATCTGCAAGCCGCTCAAGGTTATAGAATGACCAGCCATCCGCTTGGGCGGGATGCCAGGGCTGATGCTGGGGCGAAATTTGAAGGATTGTGAACGGGGACGGGACGGCTGCAAAATTTTTCAGGAAGGAAAGTTATATAAAGGAGGCGCAGCGTCCCTGAGTGGGAGAGTTTCGTTTGGTATTATGTTTTGGATAAAGGGGACGCACAGCGCCTGTAAGGCGACTGTGCTGGGGAATCAAATATTTTAAATATTTGGGTAAAGAAAAAATGTGATTATTATTTGAATGATTAGAATAATAGGGATTCCTAATTTGAATTTCAGGTGGCGGGTTTTGTGGTGGTAGTGTTTCATGGCGAGGAGGGCAGCGGGGGAGCCGCCCAGAAGGGCCAGGAGGATGAGGGTTCGTTCGGGGATTCGCCATTTGTTTTGGCGGGCTTTGGTTTTATCGGCGGCGTAGGTGAAGTAGGTGATGATGTTGATCAATAGCAGGTATGCCAGGAGTATTATTTTAATCATTTTTGTAGCCCTCCAGGTGGATTTCTTTGCAAAGGGTGAAGGAGTAGATGATCTGTTCTTTTACTTTTTTCCGGGTGATCTGTTCGAGGGCTTTGGTGTAAAGGCGGAGCTGTTCCTGGTAGCGGTCTTTTAGTTCTGCTTCGGTTTGTACACGGTCGGTTTTATAATCGAGTACGATGATTTCTCCGTCTTCTTCAAAGTAAGCATCAATAATTCCCTGGATCAGTACCATTTCACCCTTTTTCTGATCCGGATAAAATTCTTTTGCATCTACACCGAGAACAAACGGCTGCTCGCGGTAAAGTGTTTTTGCCCTGGCTGCATTTTGCATTCTTTTTCCGACATTCGTATTAAGAAACTCCATAATTTCTTTTTTTTGAATACACCCGGCTGTTCCCGCATCCAGGTAACCTTCGTTTTTCAGATCTTCTATGGTTTCCTGCAGTAAATCCATCGTATATATTTTCGTAAAATCGAGAAGCTCCATTACTTTATGATAAGCTGTTCCTTTTGTTGCTCCTTTTACCTCTTCTTCCTCTTTCATAAAATTCGGAAGGATTGGAACAATCTCCTCTTCCGGAATCAGTATTTCTCCATCTTCTTCTTCCGAAGCTGCCGCATATTTTTTCAGCTCTGACACGGTGTACTTCATTTTCATCTGATCTTCACCCTGATACGGATATCTGTAGGAAAATGCTTCCTCGATTTTTGCCCGAAAACATTCATCCGTCACAGCCATCGGATGTTCTTCTGCTTCTACTTTTTCAAGGAACACCTCTTTTTCCAGATAATCTGCTGCTTCCTTATCCACTTCACCTTCTACAAGCGTATCAACACCAATCACTTTTAATTCGATTGGAACTTCTTCTGTTTTACGCACTGCCGCCGGAAGGATCCAGTCATAATAAGACGTTGCACGTGCAAGTTTTGTAAAGTCCAGTGTTTCTTTCTGACTGTTTTCCTGTTCCAGCTGACAGGCTTCCAGCTTGTCTGCTGCATGTGGAACCGTTCCGGTAAGAATCAGCTTTTCCTTTGCACGTGTAAGTGCTACATAAAGCACACGAAGCTCCTCACCAAGATTTTCCAGACCGATTTCATTTTGAATAACTTTCTTTAATAGTGTCGGAGATTTGGTTCGCCGCTCCAGATCGATCGCATCGATTCCAAGCCCCAGATCCGGATGGATCACAACGCTTGCCGTGGTATCCTGAATGTTGAACCTCTTTCCCATTCCGGCCACGATCACAACCGGGAATTCCAGTCCTTTACTCTTATGGATACTCATCAGACGAACTGCATCCGTCTGCTCATCGTAAAGCCCGGCTTCCCCAAAGTCTACATTATATTTCTTGAGCTGATCAATATAACGGACAAAATGATACAGTCCCTTATAGCTGGTTGCCTCAAATGCCTTTGCCCTGGTGATCAGCATATCAAGATTCGCGCGCCTTCCTTTTCCTCCTGGCATTGCCGCGATATAATCCCGGTATCCTGTCTTTTTCATGATCTCCCACAGGAGATCATGGATTGCCGTGTACGGTATCCGCTCCCGGAAATAAAAAAGCCATCCAAATACATCGCGCACTTTTTTCAGAATGCCCGCCGGAAGATCTGTTTTTTTTTCCGGATCCGCTGTTTCCAGTACATTCTGATAAAATGGTACTTCTGTATTCAATTCTCTGATCTGTGCCAGTTCCTCATTTGTCATTCTTCCAAACGGGGATTTCAGCACTGCCACGAGTGGAATGTCCTGACGAAAATTGTCAAGTACACGCAGATAGTCCATCATCCATCCAATTTCCAGAGTTTCAAAATACCCATCTGCCGATTCAGCCAGAACCGGTATTCCCTCCTCCTGCAAAATTCGTGTAACAGTATCGGTCCACCCTGCAGGGCTTCTTGTCAGGATTACAATATCCTGATAGCGTACCGGTCGCAACATTCCCGTTTCTTTATCTACAATCTGCTGACTTTCCATCAACTCTCCGATCCTTTGTGCGATCAGACGGACCTCCAGCTCTTTTGCCGTCTGGCTTCCGCTTCGCACAGAAAGTCCGGTATCCTCTTCCTCACTTTTTGTATCCAGAAGAAGGATTTCTGTCTCATTCTTTTCGGATTCCGGGTAAGAAGCTCCCACATAAAGTGCAGCATTCTCATCGTATGTGATCCTTCCAAGCTCTTCGGTCATGATCTGTCGGAAAATGAAGTTTACCGCATCCAGCACTTCTGCCCGGCTTCGGAAATTTTTGTGCAGATCGATCCGCCTGTTTCCTCCGTCCGTCAGACTGTAGGTATTGAATTTTTCCATGAAAAGCTCCGGTCTTGACAAACGGAAACGGTAAATGCTCTGCTTCACATCTCCTACCATGAAGAGATTATTTTCCCCTCTGCTGATCCGGGACACACTGGTCAGGATTGCCTCCTGGATCAGGTTACTGTCCTGGTATTCATCGATCATTACCTCCTCAAAGGTATTCTGATACTCCTTTGCCACCTCAGAAGGCACTCTTTTTCCGTTTTCTTTTCTTGTCAGGATCTGCAAGGCAAACTGTTCCATATCCCGGAAATCGATCAGATTTTTTTCTGCCTTCTTAGCTGCAAGTACCCTCTGGTATTCTTTTACCAGACTGACCAACTCATGCATCACCGGAATGCAGATTTTCCGGTCTGCTTCCATCTCAGATGGCGGCTGGAAAAAATAATTGTTTCGAATGTCATCGATAAGTTTCTTCCAGGTATCCCGATAGGCTCTTACCTGCTCTCTTTTTGTCGGATCTACTGCGTCATCTTTCTTTCTGGACAGAGTTTTCCATGCCGGCTTTTCTTTCAGTGCCTCATACATTTCTTCATAGCTCTTTGCCGCAAAAAGCTTTCTCAGAACTTTCTGATCCGCTTCCAGCATTTCTCCATACATATACGGTCCGTCCGGTTCCATGCAGATCTGGTCCGCTTTTTCCATCAGCATCTGCATATCCGCAACTGTTCTCCGGATATACTCCATCACCTTTTCAATATAAATGGCTTTTTCCCCGCTCTCTTCGTACATCCTTGCACAGTCATCCAGCCACTCCTCCGGATCCGGATAACTTCCGGCAAATTCATACAGTCTGCTGATGATTTCTTCCACCTGCAGATCTTCCCTTCCAGTTGCAAAAGTCTCCACAAAACGCAGGAAATCCTCGTTTCCTTCTTCATATTTTGCTTCCAGAAGCTCTTTCATCACGTCCTGCTTCAAAAGCTTTAATTCTCCTTCTTCCGCAATACGGAATCCCGGATCCAGATCGATCGTGTGAAAATACTCCCGAATCACAGACAGGCAGAAGCTGTGGATCGTTGTAATCTTTGCTGTATGGATCAGGGCAGACTGCCGCTTCAGATGTTCACTTGACGGATCCTCCTCCAGCTCCTTCTCAATCGCAGCACCGATTCTTTCTTTCATCTCAGCCGCCGCCGCCTCAGTGTAGGTCACGATCAGCATATGGTCGACATCCACCGGATTTGCATCCCTTGTCAGCCTCGCAATAATCCGCTCCACCAGAACAGCAGTTTTCCCGGAACCAGCGGCTGCTGACACCAGAATATTATGATCGCGCAGGTCGATCACCTGCTGCTGTTCTTCGGTCCATTTTACTCCCATGTCTGCTTCTCCTCTTCCAGCTTCGCCATAATTTTCTCCATTACAATTTCTTTCGGAAGCTTCTCAAGCTTCCGGTATTCATATCCTTCGATCTGCTCATCAAATCCGCAGATATCCCGGTATGGGCAATACGTACAGCCATTTTGCGTACCCATCTCATACGGCAGTGCCTCCGCCTTTCCGCGGTACATTGCTCCCTGCAGATCCGTCCGTCTTTTCTCTGCATAAGCCAGCACTGCATCAAACTCTTCCGGCAGGAGCATTTTAGATGCTTTGGAATAGCCGCTTTTCGTCTTTCCTGCCGGAATCACAAGCGAATTCCCCGAAAAATCCGCATCCAGTCTCTGAATCACTGCATCCTCCTGACGGATGATTCCATCCAGCCGAAGCTCCTTTAAAATTGCCTCTTCCAGTTTTTCTTCATCCAACTCTTTCCCGACGATCGGATCCTTCATCCGATAGTAGAAAATGCCTGCCGGCACGATCTTTTTACCCGGATGCTTTCTTTCCTCCAGCCGGACTGCTTCTTCCATATACACCACCAGCTGCATCTGCAGGCCATGATAAAAAGCTGCCATATCAAAACTCTTTGCCCCGGTTTTATAATCCAGGACCTTCACATAGACCTGATCTTCCGTCTCACAGGTATCGATCCGATCGATCTTTCCGCTTCCAAAACTCACCTCATAGCCCTCCGGTTTAAAGCTTCCCTTCCGAAGCTGCTTTGTCATCGCCCAGACCGTCCGGTTCATCATACGTTTCATACGTGGCACGATATACGCGTTCCGCGCACTGCTGTAGATTACGGTATTGCTGTAATCTACAATACTCTCATCCACACTTTCCGACGCAAACTGTTCCTGCTGCTCCTTTGTAACCTCAGTCCATTCCAGACCTTCCCGTTCTACCCGGCGGGCATATTTTTCCAGTGCTTTATGGAAAATATTTCCAAAATCAAGAGCAGCAAATTCATATACCTCTCTCTCCTTAAGGCGAAGTCCATAGGTCAGAAAATGCGCACAGGCACAGGCCGCAAATTGCTCCAGTCTTGAAATGCTTGGTGCCCAGTCTCCATAAAGCTTCCGCGCAGTCTGCAAAGTCAGATCGTCCTCTGGCCTGCGGTATCTGCTGATTCTTGCCAGATCATGCACCTTTTCGCTCCAGTCCTCCTGCGCACAATACCAGCGGTACAGCTCCTGCCAGCTGCCTTCCTCCATCTTTTTCGGGTTCTGTAATCCTTCGATCAATGACCCGATCCCGGTCTGTGGAAGCATTTCTTTTGTCTCCATCCCATACTTATCCATATTAAATACAGGAAGCTTTGTATACATCCGCTTCAGATCCCCGATCAGATATGCCGCCCTCCTGCTCTTTCCATCGGCCGATACTTTACTGTAGGTCAGCATCAATTCTTCCGTCGGCTTTGTCATGTGCAGATACAGATAAAATTTCTGGATGTAACTTTTTTCTCTTGTTCCCGGTGCAAGCGCAATTCCTCTTTCTTCAAAACGCTCCCGGTCTCTGTCTGAAATCAGTCCACCTGCGGATGCATTTCCCGGAATCAGAGAGTCATTGACTCCCAAAAGGATCAGCGCCCGGATATCTTTCAGTCTCGTTCGCTCAATATCTCCTGCCATCACTTCATCCAGACTTGGCGGAATTACACCGATCCTTGCCTCTTCCATTCCGGCATCCAGAAGCTCCCTGTACTCTTTGAGCGCAATCCGCTCATCTCCAAGAAGACTTACAAACTTGTCAAACAGCTCCATCACCACACGATAGATCTGTGCATATTCTTTTGCAAGTGCAAGCTCTCCTGCTTCTGTAAATTGATTCTCCAATACTTTTACCTGCTTCTGGATTTCTTCTTTTTCCAGAAATTCACAGATTGCAAGCGTCACATCCCGCACTGTCTTCTGACGCTGTTTTAAGACAAACACCAGATCTTCTGTTTTTTCCACAAAGCGTACCCGGAGATGATTCAGTACCTCCAAATCTTCCTCGGTCGTATCCTTCGCTCTGCGGATCCATTTTTCCTGCCATTTTTTGTAGCCACGGATGCCCAGAGCAAGTACATAATTTTCCAGAAGATCCAGTTCCTCACCGGTAAATCCGGTCAGATCCGTTCTTAAAAACCGGAACACACTTTCTGCCGAAAAATTCTGTTCTGCCATCGCAAGAAGACTCCGGATATACTCCACAAAAGAATTTAAAAGTACATTCCGCTTATAATCCATGAAAACCGGAATCTCATACTCCCGGAAGGTCTTCTCGATCTCATCCGCATAGAAATTCATGTCACTTGCGATCACCGCGATCTCCCGGTAACGATATTCTTTCTTACGAATTAAAAAACGTATCCTCTGGGCAGCGCATTCTACTTCCATCCTGGGATTTGCCGCTGCATAAACCCGCACATTTGACTGCTTTTCCCTGTAAGTCCTGCCACTGTAACGGAACAGTTCCTTCTCCAGAAATGCAAGTGCCGGCGCATTTCTAAAACGCCAGATCGGCTCCTGATACAGACAGACCGGCTCTTCGACCAGCACCTTTTCCTCCCCTGCAATCTTCACAAGAGATGTCACCATCTGCTTACTCAGCGCAAACAGCTGATACTTGTCTTTCATCACGTAAGGATCTTCCCTCTTATCCATCGTGACAGTAATCATCACCTTCTGACAATGATGCAGCATTTCCCCCAGCACCTTGTTCTGAAGCGGCGTAAATCCGGTAAACCCATCCAGCGCGATCACACTGTCCTTCAGCATTCTCGATTTGTCCATCACACTGCTGAGAATGTCCAGAATTTCTTCTTTTGTAATATATTTATCTGCAAGATATTCTTCAAATGCCTGATACATCACCTGGATATCCTTCAATTTCCAGGCAAGATACGAAGACTCATCTGCCTCCGTGATCATATCATCCATGCCATCCGGGGAAATGTTGTACTGCGTCAGCTCGGAAATAACGGATTTCACCTCACTGATGTAACCTGGCTTTTTGATATTTCCTTTTAAAACCTTTAGCGAATCTTCTTTTTTCCCCGCGAGTCGCCTGAGGATCAGATTCTTTCCTTCATCATCCAGAATCTCCCTGCTTCCATTCCCTGTTTCTTCCAGAACACGAAAAGCAAGACGTGCAAAACTCAGCACGTCTATGTTCATAATTCCATGTCTTGGATGCCGCAGGACCAGTTCCTTCTGCGTCTGCATCGTGAACTGTTCCGGCACCAGAATAATATAATTAGTATCAGTATGTTTCATTGATTCCCGAATGATATGTTCATATAGATAATGTGACTTGCCCGAACCCGGATTTCCAAAAATAAACTGTAAAGCCATCTGTTATACCCTCCCGTCAAGCTCTTTCGGCACGTATGCAGATACATGGATTCCATCTTCTTTGTATTCTTCCTCCAGCAGTTCTCCATACTTCCGGATGAGCTGGATTTTCCCGGATTCCTGATAGGAATAAACTCGTTCGATATAAATTTTCTGCTCCCGCAGGATCTCTTCTATTGCCTGAAGAAGCGCCTCCAGACCTTCTCCGGTCTTTGCAGACACCTGTACGATCCGGTCTGCCTTAAAGTCCCGTACCGTCAGGCTTTCCCCGATTCTGTCCATCTTATTAAATGCCGTGACCACCGGTTTGTCCATTGCCTCCAGACGCTGCAGTGTCTCATACACCACATACATCTGCTCGTCCATCTGTGGATTGGATGCATCGACTACATGCAGGATCAGATCCGCATACTTCGCTTCTTCCAGCGTACTTTTAAATGCATCGATCAGATGATGAGGCAGTTTCCGGATAAAGCCTACCGTATCTGTCAGAAGAATCTCCTGTCCGCTTGGCAGCTTCCGGCTTCTTGTCGTCGGATCAAGAGTTGCAAAAAGCTGATCCTCCTGCAGCACACCGGCTCCGGTCAGTGTGTTGAGAAGCGTGGACTTTCCGGCATTGGTATAACCAACAATTGCCACAACAGGGATCCGGTTCTTCGTCCGCTGCTCACGTGTCAGTTCACGGTGTCTCTTCACCTCCCTGAGTTCACGGTTCAGCTGTGCGATCCGGTTCTTGATGAGTCTCCGGTCCATCTCCAGCTTCTTTTCTCCCGGTCCTCTGGTTCCGATTCCGCCTCCCAGACGTGACATCGCCCTTCCTGCCCCGGTAAGCTGTGACTGCCGGTACTTAAGCTGTGCCAGTTCTACCTGGATCTTTCCTTCACTTGTAGAAGCCCGTCCTGCAAAAATATCCAGAATGACCATCGTCCGGTCCATCACCTTCACATCCAGAATATCCGTCAGATTGTTCATCTGTGCCGGAGACAGCTCATCATCACAGACGATCCCGGTTGCGTCAAGCTCCCACAAAAGCTCCCGGATCTCCTCAATCTTGCCTTTTCCGACATAAGTTCCCGGATGGACAAGCTCTCTTTTCTGGATTACCCGTCCGACCGCTTCCGCACCTGCCGTCTTCACCAGATCCTTTAACTCATCCAGAGAATCTTCCGTGTCATCGTTCTCCCTTGTACTGACACCGACCAGAATTACCCTTTCCTTTTCTTCTTTTATTTCATAAAGTGCCATATTATTCTCCCCTGCCAGATTTCTTTCCGTCCCGGATCAAATCTGCTCATCCAATCCGCTCTACTGCTGATCTCCTTCCGAAATCTGTGTATTTAAAAATTCCTGCTCTTTCAGCGCTTTTTTGTCATCTGGATTTGCTTTCAGATAACTGTCCAGCTTCTCTTTTGCAGACTGGTAATCCCCTGCTTTTTCATAGGCAACTACCAGATTATATGCCATTTCTTTTAGCAGCTCTTTTCCTGCGCCTGAAAGCTCCTGCCCATTTTCAAAATAATACACTGCCTTTTCCGGTTTATCCAGTTCCAGATCGCAGATTCCCAGAATATTATAAAGAGTTGCCGTCTCTTCCGTTCCATTCTTCAATGCTTTTTCCAACGCCTTCTCTGCCTTTTCATACTTTTTCTGTTCCCAGTAGCAGAGTCCGAGTCCGCGATAAGCCTCTCCCAGATTCTTCTTTTTGTCTACCGCATCCTGGAATTCCACCTCTGCATTTTTATAGTCTTTTTCTTCCAGATACTTCGTTCCTTTTTTTACAGAACCGGCGCATCCCGTTACTGTCATACAAAACGCTACAAGGATCCCTATGATTACCTTTTTCTTTCTTCCTGCTGTCACTGTTATCGTTTCCTTCCTTCTATATTGATATATCATCTGTTATTCCAGAATATGCTCCATTCCCTGGTTCATGATGGTCTGGATATGATCATCAGCAAGGGAATAGAACACCGTTTTTCCTTCCCGTCTGTTCTTCACAAGCTTCATCTGCTTGAGCATCCGGAGCTGATGGGAAATCGCGGACTGCGTCATTCCAAGAACTTCCGCCAGATCACAAACACACATCTCAGACTGAAAAAGAACACATAAAATCCGGATCCGTGTGGTATCTGCAAATACCTTGAAAAAATCAGCAAGATCCTTCAAAACTTCTTCATCCGGTATATGCCCCTCTGCCTTATGTACAAGTTCTTCATGTATACAAAATGTATCACAACATTCTACTTCTGTCTTTTTCATAGTTACCCCTTTCATATGAATAAGTATTCATATATCTATTATGCCAAATGATCTCTTTACGGTCAACTGTTTCCATTGATTCCGGCATGCAAAGTAAAAAAGAAGTTACTGTTCACTCCCCAATGTCATGATGCCAGGGTCAAAAGCCC
>NZ_JAQCSY010000018.1:0-71651 GCF_027686195.1 Coprococcus sp. AF102-57
TTCTACCTCCAACCGGTAATAATTGCATCGCAGTTATTAGTTCCTGAGTGTATACAATCATGTAGGCACTCGTCTGGATCGCAATACTGCACTTCGATGTCGAATGTTTCTTCCTGTATTACTTGCTCTAAAATCCTCATACTCTTTCGCCTCCTTTCCAAGTAATTTTATATTTAATAAACTTAAATATCCTATCCCTCAATTCTAAGTTTTTCTACAATACTGCCTTTGCTAAATACCTTATATAATAATTTAGGTAAAAATATTGTTAGTATAACAATATTTCCACCTATAAGAATAGCTGGCCATATTACCATATCAAAATGCATAAACCATGTATCTTTACAAATCGGACCAATCAATAAAAATCCCGATACTAACGAACACACTAAGCCTAAAAGAGCTGCATAAACAGAATATAGCAGACTTTCTCCTGTTATCAAAACTTTAATCTGTTTTTTGCTCATTCCCACACTTTCCATTATGGCAAATTCTCTTCTCCGACTCAAAATATTTGCAATTGTTAAATTCAAAAAATTGATAAGACCTGAAATTCCAATAATACAACTAACAACAATTCCCACTGCATAAATTGTATTTTTCATACTTTCCATATCCTGTTTTATCAACTCAGCAGAATTAAATCCAACTTTTCCTTCAAAATTTTCAACGAATACTTCAATCTCCGATGAAATTTGTTTCATATTTTTTTCATCGACATTGAATGTATAATTCATGATTGTTGGATTTTGATATAAATCTACAAATGATTTTGAGGAAAGGTAGAACATCGGTGCATCTCCTCCAACAATATTTATACCTGTCGTCATATTAGGAGCCTCATATTCTGTCGGGCTAACATACGCATGTGCAATAACCGTATAAAGTTTTTCCTCACCATCAACAAAAGCCTTTATTTTATCACCTAAATTGCATTGAAATTCTCTCGTATCTTTTGAAGTACGTGAAACTGGCAATGCTTCTATCAAGAAATTCTCTTGCTCCATTTTATGAAAAATACTATTCTGCTCTATACCTGCAATAGAGTCTACTAAATTCATTCTCTGGTAAACATTTTCATCTATTCCATAGACATTACAAATTGGAAAATTATTATTTCCCAGTATTACACGCCCATTTTCTGTAGCTACCATCTTCACTCCATTTTCAGATATAATTTCATCTTGTATTGGTGCATTATAATCAAATGTAACGTTTAAATCATCTAATGTATTTTTATATATAATCCCTTCCGCATTAATTTTAAAGTTTGCCTTAATGCTATCTATTACTTGGGGTTCTAAACCATCACTATGTCGTGTATAACCTTTTAAATTATTAAATAGATTACCACTTCCGATTTCAATATCCGCAGCACTTTGTAATCCAACCCCTTTTTCTATACTAATACTATTTGCCAGAATAAAAACTGAATTAAAAAACACACAACATAATGCAATAGATATAACAATAAAAATACTTCTTTTTTTGTTTCTTCTAAAATTATCATTTGCCATTTTAATTATGCTAAATTTATGCGTTTTTTTCTTTTTCTTATTTTTTCTTATTCCCGTTTCCTTTATAGCTACCAATGGGGAAATTTTAGATATAGTACGTAATGGTTTACCAATACTTATTTTAACCGTTGCAATCGTAAATATCGTTGCCACAACAAAAATCAACGGATTTGGTGCTATTACTATTTCTGTTTTTAAATATTCACTTGCAATAGTATTCACTGTAAACGGTAAAATAGATTTACCGATAAAATACCCTGTAACTAAACCAACTGGTATTCCTAGCACAAGTAACCACAATGTCTGGATTTTAACAAGTAATGCAATCTGAGATTGTGTCGTACCAATAGTTTTAAGTAGTCCATAATTTTTTATATCCTGCATAGCTGAAATAGAATAAATATTATTAATAAGCAAGTAGCCTGCCAAAATAAATAAAACTATAAAGATAATCACTGCGCCAATCACAGAAAAATCCAATTGTGGATTTGTAATTGAATTCACTGCACCAGATACAACATCTTTTCCTTTTTGCTCGTTAAAACCTTCAATGATCTTATTTATTTGTTGCTCCACGTTCTTTTTAGATTCAAAAATCACCTCTGAGAAATACGTTCCAGCATATTCCATGTCCTCATCGTATGTATAGGGAAACAAAGATTCATTTTTATTCATAAACTCCTCTGACACTAGCAATACACTAACTTGTGAATTTCTAGCTTCCCACCATCCGGAAACTGTCATTTCATAAACATAATGCTCTTCTCTTAAATCAAATTCTATCCTGACCTTTTCTCCTACTTTGGGTGTTACTCCTAAACTTTCTAATGCTTTATCTGTAGTAGCAATTTCATTAGCCTTTTTCGGTGCTTTCCCATGCGTTGGCCTATTAAAAGTTAATTCTTGCTCTATTTGATCCATATAATCAATTTCAACATTATGATTCTTTGTATTACTTGCAAATCCTATCGGTCTTCGACAACCACTAACTTTTATGTTGCTATTTTCCTGCAACTGCTCAAACTCATTTTTTGTTAAATATCTTATATCTCCGTCTGCTTTACTTCCCTTTTGCATCTGCATAGTAGTCTGTATTGATTGATATGTTCCCGTACAGATTGTTAACATAGAAGTAAATAGCATAGTGGTTAGTATAATTGCCAAAATAGTAATTATATTTCGTGTTTTACTTTTTCCAAAATTCTTTTTTGCAAGATTAAAGATACACTTTTTATTTCTAGTCAAATACACCGCATTCCCTCCCATTATGCGTCTATAATTTTCCCGTCCTGAATTCTAATAATTCTATCCGCCATTTGAGCCAAATTCATATTATGCGTAATCATAACAATAGTCTGACAAAATCGCTGACTTGTTTGTTTCAATAAGCCCATTACTTCAAGACTTGATTGTGTGTCAAGATTTCCTGTCGGTTCGTCAGCCAAGATGATAGCCGGTTTTGTAATCAAAGCTCTGGCAATTGCAACCCTCTGTTGTTGCCCACCTGATAGATTTCCAGGAAGATTCTCCAATTTTTTATCAATGCCCAAAATTGTAACAATTTTGTTCAAAAAATCTTTATCTATATCATTTCCGTCTAATTCCACTGGAAAGACAATATTTTCATAAACATTTAATGTTGGAATTAAATTATAATTTTGAAAAACAAAGCCAATGTTCCTTCTGCGAAAAACCGTTAGTTCTTCTTCATTTAATTGTCCTATTTTTTTGCCTTTTACTAAAACACTCCCAGAAGTTGGTATGTCTAATCCACCAATCATATTTAATAATGTAGATTTTCCACTCCCTGAAGCGCCAACAATAGCAACAAATTCACCTTCTTCTATCTCTAAAGAAACCCCATCTAAAGCTTTTGTAATATATTCACCGGAATCATAATATTTTTTCAATTCCTTTGTTTCAAGTATAGTCATGCTATTACTTCCTCCATCCTAGAATTTTTAGTTTTTATAAATCCATAACCATATAGGGTTTAAGATTTCCTTTATATCCATAATCTCACCTTCCTATGCTATTGAAAAACTCCTCTATTTCTACAGAGTCAAAATAAAATTCTGTAATTTTTCCATTCGTAATTCGATATAATGCTGGAACACCTGCAATCAGCATATCTTCATAATTTGTAATAGAAGCATAGTCAATTTCCGGTGTCTGAATATCTGTATAAATATCTCCTACCTGTGACCCAGGAAAAGCAGGAATATCGTCTGGGGTAATGGTCACAAAATTAAAACGCATTCGCTTTCCGTAATCATTCTTCATATTTTGGTATTTTTCTTCCGATTCGCCCGGTAAAAATACCTTGTTTCCATCACTGTCCACATATCCTATCTTTTTGTTATATTTGGAGCGTGTTGCTGTCCAGTTATATTTTTGTAAAGGACGATTTTCTCTTAAAGCATAATCTACAAAATATACATTATCATTTTCTGCCGCAAAATTCAGCATTTTATCTTTTACCTGATTGCAAAACGGGCACTGAACCATATAAAAATAAACGTAGTAATCCTCCTGGTTCTGATTAAACATATCCTTCAAATTGATTTTCGTAACATTTTCGTATGGATCTTCCTCAGAAGCCACAATAGCAGCCTCTTCCCCTGTTGAATAAGCAAGAACACTCTCTGCATTTAAAGATACTGTCATCACTGTAGCCGCTGTTAATAAACCTACTGTTTTTAAAAGTCTTTTTCTATTCTTCATAACTAATTCCCCCATAATAATTTTTCTAAATGTCCTTTTTGTTTTTCACAAAACTTCTGGAAGATTTCCTCGTCGCTCTGCATTCCCAGAGTAAAATTGATACAAGAATGACAGAACAGATTCACATCACAATCCTTACATTTTTCCATTCTCCAAGGTCTTAACTTTTCCAATTCCTCTTTCCATGCCGGGTTCTCAATAATTTCTGTAATTGGTGTTTCCAGCAGATTTCCCATAAAAAGATTTTCCAAATTGCTAAGTGGAGCACAAGGATATACATCTCCGTTTTCACTGATATTTAACTCCTTTTTACCAGGCTGACATAATGCACATCTTAAATGCTGCTTTTCCAATTTTTCTATGTATTCCATTGGTGGAAGCAATTCTCTTTGGTTCTCTTCTCCTCTTCCTGAAGGAGCAAATCTTCGGATCAATGGTTTTACATCTAACTCTTCACATAATTTATAAAAATCCTGATCATGTCCATAGGTATATTTTGTTTCCAGCATGGAAACAGATACTTTTTCCATTCCAGCTTCTTTTAATTTTTTGATCCCAGCAATCACCCGGTCATAAATCCCTTCTCCTCGCACTTTTGTGCAGCTATAGGAATCAAAACCATCAAGACTGACGGAAACACCATCAACATTCTTTTTAATGATTTCCATAAGCCGGTCATTCAGCAGTAACGCATTTGTAGACAAGGTAATTGCACCTTTATAATTTGCCCTTAAATATTCCAGTATCTCGCAGAAATCAGGACGGATTAACGGTTCCCCACCTGTCAGGTTAATCTGTTCTGGATTTAAAACCAACACCTGAACAATCACCTTTTTCCAGTCTTCCGTATTCATGTGATCTACTTCTTCTATACAAGCAGACGCCACACAATGTTTACATCTTAGATTACACCTATTGGTCAAAGAAAGATATACGATCTGATACGGATAGGTTATCTCATTTTTCATCTGTTCTTGCGAAATATAAAAATGAATCCGGCACAGTTTCTGAAATAACTTATAGGCATTTTTCTTTACCACAGTATCTTCTTCCTCAATGGTAAAATCCCCATTGTTCTCTTCCAGATATTTTTCAAGATACTGAAAATAAGCCTCTGAGGTTTTTACAAATCCTCCGTTTCTGGTGTTACACAAAACAACTCTTTCTTCACGTACTAAAACTTTTGCATTTGGACTTCTCATATACATATCTGGTTCCCTCCTTTACAACTCAATGATAAAGTCTGCATTTTTTTCTGCATCCGCTTCATGCGAAAATAAAATAACAATGCTATTCTGTTTCAAGTGTTCTATAATATCATAAAATTCTTTTTTAGAAACACTATCCAGGTTTGATGTAGGTTCATCAAAAATATATACAGAACGTTCTCTACATACTGTCCGGATAATACCAATTTTCTGTGCCTGCCCACCTGAAACGCTTCCAGTATCAATAAGCTCCGACTCTAATGTACGCCCCATTTCTTCCAAATCTTTATAAAATGATAATAAAGAAATATATTTTTCTACCGGAATAGAATCATTAAGAGCAATATTATTTCTTATAGTGTCACGAAAAATCGGCGGCTTTTGAAAACAAATTCCTATTGTTTCTGTAAGTATTTCCCTGGAAAGATTAGTAATGCTTTTCCCATCTAACAATATAGTTCCTGAAAAGTCATTCCAGATTTTTAACAAGATACCAGCCAGTGTACTTTTTCCTGAACCATTTTTCCCTTTAATCAGATAAATAGAGCCCTTCTCAAGATACATATTCAAATTTTTTCTATATACTTTTACATCTTTATAACTGAAATTTACATCTTTTATTTCAATTTTTGATATATCCATTTGCTTCACCCCACAATCTCATTAATTCGGTCCATTGATACTTTTGCCTTTTGGAACTGTCCAATTACAAGCATGATTGAGGACAGCGGATTAAACATTCTTTGTGTGTACATAATAATCACTGTCAGCTCTCCAAACTGTACCTGTCCCTTAATCACCATAACACCACTGATTGCCAGTACAATCAAAAAAGTAGTGGTACTAATGAGCTGCGGTACTGAACGGTTATAGGCCATTAACATATTTTGCTTTAGGATTTCATTTCGCAAAGAAGTTTCGTTCCTGCAAAATTTGTCTATATAGTAATTTCTTCCATTTAACGCCAGATACTCATAAAGGTTGCTTACAAACTCCTTAATCAGACCATTTCCAACATCCATTTTTCCCATTACTTTTCTGGACTGGCTCATGATTTTTTTGTTGAAGAAAATCTGAATAGCAATAAGAATCGGATAAATCAAAAGCATAAACCAAAAGATAACCGGATTAATCTGTATCAGGATTACCGCTGTAATAATCACAGTCACAATTTGTATCAGCAAATCAGAAAGCATACGGGAAGAGAGCATCTCTATATTATTAACATCTGCATTCATGCTGGTCATAAACAGATTTGATTTCTTCTCTATTTCCTTCCCATCAACCTGAAACATTGCTTGTATCAACAATAACTTGATTTTAACAATAAAACCATTTGACATTTTGCAAAACAGATAACTCAATGCCAATGCTACTGTAATAGATACAAGCTGGCATATAGCCATATATGCAACATTGGTAATAACCGCTCCTGGATCTTTTGCCGGAACTGCCTTATCCAGAATATTGGTAATTAACTGAGGATAAATATAAGTCACTATGGCGTCCATAGCTACCAATATAATTCCAAACAGATAACCCCATTTATAC
Organism: Coprococcus sp. AF102-57; assembly: GCF_027686195.1. Classification (NCBI taxonomy): domain Bacteria; kingdom Bacillati; phylum Bacillota; class Clostridia; order Lachnospirales; family Lachnospiraceae; genus Coprococcus; species Coprococcus sp. AF102-57. Next base: position 7,001 of record NZ_JAQCSY010000018.1, read on the forward strand.
TTTCGTATCTGCTCCAAAACAACATTCTTTTTCTTCATAACACATATTCCTTCTTAAATGTTCAACCAGATTATACAGGGTACAAGCATCACCTACTTTTATGGCATGATAATCCGGTTTCGTAATTTTCAATTCCCCATATATCCCGCTGATAAAATCATAAAAATTAAAGAAATTCACTCCTGTAATTTGGGAAAGAAATGGATACCTGCTGATTTCGCCAAGGGAAGATGTGCAGCCAAACTCTAACAATCTCCTGTGTATTTTTTCCAAAATCATCTGTCCCACTTCATCAGTCTGGAGCTTTCCTACACACTCTAAATCAATTTCTTCTAAAGGATCATCTGTCTTTTCCAGTATGTTTAATGCCTCCTGTACGCTTTTTATATTCGGTGCTGTTTGCATAGCTCTGGCCAGAATACCTGCCACATAAGCATTTCCCTTTGAAGTTCCCTTAAAAAAATTATATCGTCCGGATTTTCCTGCAACAAATATCGGTGAAATATCCGCCAGAACCTGAACGTTTGCCGCCCTGTCTACAAGAATTTTTTTCTTTGCATCTGGTAATAATTTCCCCACACCAATCACACTTTTATAAATTGCCGGTATGGTATTCTTTGCATTATTACATTCCGAAGTACAGATAATCTTTCCCTGTTTTTCCAAGTCATTACAAATGTCCCTCAATTCCTTTTCCATAGCAGGATCAAGAATTTGTGTTACGGAAAGGCTCAAACAGATGAGATCCACCTGTAGTTCCCTGCACTTTTTTAATGCGGCAAGCAGTAAAGAACTGGTCGTTTTTCCTAATTCATTTACAATTTTTATAGGATAAAATTGTGTCTGCTCTGCAAATTGTAAGATACAATCAATGCAGTTGGTTCCATGACCAAAAACATCATCAAAATTTCCCTCTTCAACAATTCCATTATCTTCTGCACTTTTTTGAAAAGAGAATCCCTGAATTACATGCTGCATAATTTCCTGATTTTGTGTATCTACACCGGAGTCTACAACTGCCACTTTAGGACTATACATGGAATCCCTCCAATATATATTTATACTTTTTATAAATCCGATAAACAATATCTCTTTCATTGCACTGGAAAGCAGAAACAGTGTAGTAATCTCCGGTATATGCTTTATTAATCAGTTTACATACCTGGCTGGAGCAATTCTGTTTAAATGTACAATCTCCACACCCTGTCACCGGAATTTCGTTAATCTTATGGAGAGCCTCCAGTTTTTCCGGTTGTAATCCTTTCCAAACATCTCCCAGCCAATAATCCACTTTATCCGCAGCTAATGCACATGGGTAAATTCCACCATCCGCAGATATATGGAATGTATTTGTTCCACCGTCACAGCCAGTACGTCTTCTGAAGGTTGCCTCTTTAATATTGAATAATAAATACTGTGCTGCTTTTTTATCTTTTTCTATCATGTATTCCATGATTTTTTCGTAGTTTTCATAATATATCTGCATATCTTGCTGGTTCCATGCAGCCCCGGCATCTAATGCAAAAGTTACTACTCCCATATCCATCTGATCCAGATAAATATAATTTTCAGCCATAGCCGGAAGGGTTTCCTTATTGACAGTCATTCTGACCCGGATGTATTCACCTTGCTCTTTTAAAAACTTTAAGGTTTCCACTACTTTATCAAAGGAAGACTCACCATTTGGATAAATACGGTTTGTATCATTTGTTTTCCTATTTCCATCAATGCTTACAGAAATCTGTACCTTACCCTTTATAAAATCATAAATATCCTTCTCAAACACTGTTCCATTTGTTGTCATTGTAAAAATAATATGACCATCATACCGTTCTTTTAAGGTTTTTATAATATACCGAATAACGTCAAAATTCAGTAATGGCTCACCACCATGTAAAGCCACATTAATCCGTTTTCCTGCAGCAACAGTTGCATCAAATTTATCAGTAAAATATTTAATTGTCTGTTCTGCTGTTTCCAATGTCATTGTTTTTGGCTGCTTATGTACATAGCAGTATTTACAAGCTAAATTGCATCTTTCAGTTACCCAAAATGTAATATTCATTTGGCTTTCCCCCTTTCTTATAGAATTAGTATACTTACAAAATCTTACCAAATTATTACGCTAGAAAAATATGTATAAATACAAAAGTGTCCCTGTAGGAAAATAAATCTGCTCCTAAACCAGAAAAAGATCCTTGCCTTTAAAACAAGAATCTTTTTCTGTAATTTTTCGTTCTTTACCAGATTGTTGTCATATAGGCATCACAGTTATTGACACCTTCATGTTTGCAATCGTGATAACAATCACTTGGATCACAATACTGCACTTCAACATCAAATACAACTTCCTGGATTTTTTTCTCCATTTTTTCCATATAGCATTCCTCCGTCTTACCAGATTGTTGTCATATAGGCATCGCAATTGTTAACGCCTTCACCGTAACAATCGTGATAACAATCACTTGGGTCACAATACTGCACTTCGACATCAAATACAACTTCCTGAACTCTCTTTTCTAAATCTTTCATGGTTACGTACCTCCTTACAATACTGAAGTGAAATGTGTGTTACAATGTCCAGGTGCTGTCAAACAATCATGGGCACAATCATCTGGATCGCAATACTGAACCTCTACATCAAAAGGTTCTTCCTGCATTCTCATTTCAAGTTCTAACATATTATCCGCCTCCTTTCGCTTATATTTTGGTTTATCAGCACTTTTATGCTGTAAATCATCTTATCTACAGATTTCTGAGGCGTTCTGTAATACTTCCTTTTTCCCAAAAATAAATCCCTGCCTCAGAAGCAATAACAGCTATTATTAAATACAACACTATGACGATGGCTGCCGGAAGTAATGTAAATTGGAAAGTAAAAAGCCAAATAGAAGAACAAATACCCATGACTGCTGTCATACCGATTAGTGTTGCAAGTATAAATCCACCAATTGCAGCATAAAAAACATATCCTACACTCTCCCTTATAATCAGTTCACGCAACTGTTTCTTTGTTGCACCTATACTTCTAAATGTTGCTAATTCTCGGTTTCGCACAATTAGGTTTGTAAAAATAATATTCACAAGATTTACAATTCCAATTACACCTAAAATTCCTCCGATTAAGACACATAAAATTCTAATCAGTGTTTTGTAGTTTTCGATTTCGGAGTGCCTTTGCTCTGTAGTTTCAAATCCTACATCAGCAAATTCTTGTGAAATCTGATTCAACATTCTTCGCACAGCAGGAGCATCTTTCTCATCTGCATCAAAAGAATAATTCACTAAATTACCTTTTCCATACAATTCTTTAAATAAACCTTCTCCTAAATAAAGCCAAGGACCTAAAATAGTATCATCACCAGTTACACTACTACCTGATATTTGCTCTGAATCTATTACCAAAATTTGAGATATTACTTCTACTTTTTTTAATGGTTTTCCGTTCTTATAAATCGTTACTGTTTCCCCAATATCCGGTGAATTTTCTAAATTATCACTGCTATAAGTACCTTTTGTAGTTTTGAAAACGGCAACTAAAATATAATCTCCACTTTTTAATTTTTCTTTAATGGTAACAATATTTTTTTCCCCATCTAAAATCTCCATTTTATCAACAAAATTTTCAGAAACACCGCACACATTACATAATGCTTTTTCGTCTTTTGATAATGTTACCTGTCCATAGTTTGTTATTGCTTCATTCGTAATTACTCCATCAACTTCTACATTGGGCATATATTCTTTTATTTCAACGCCTTCACTGCCCCATTCAAAACTTATGTCAGAATTATCTACTGTATTTTTATATAGTCTAGTAGCATTTCGGACTATAGAATTTTTCTCTACTTGCTCTATAGCTTCTTCATTCAATGCTGCCGAAGATCTAACATATCCAACACTCGGATTTAAAGTATCTTTAGATGCAATTAAATAATCCCTCCGCATTTGTGCATTAATATATTTTTCTTCATCAAAACTATTAGAGATAATCCACAAAGAGTTGACAAATATAATACTTAATATAAGAGAAGTAAACACTAAAATCGTTCTCTTTTTGTTTCTTTGCAAATTACTCTTTGCTATGTTCTTAATGGATCGAATATCCTTTTCTGCAGTTTTTTTCTTTATCTCTGTATATTTTGCTGTTTCAATTGCAGAATACTTTGCCGCTTTTTTGGAAGGTCTTCTCATGCTTAAAAATACTGTAATCAATACAAAGATAATTGTTAAAATAAAAATAGCTGGATGCACTGATTGTACAATGGTAATTTCTTCCTCACTATATTCCCAATTTTTCAGAATAACTGGTAACAAAAGTACACCTAGTCCATATCCCAGAAGCAAACCAACTGGAATACCTATAAGAGATAAAAGAAACATCTGTCTTCTCATTAATTGCTTAATCTGTTTACCTGTCATTCCAATCGTTTTCATTATTCCAAATTGCTGGATATCCTGCATAACACCTATATCAAAAATATTATAAATCAGCAAATATCCACATAAAACAAATAAAGCTGCGAAAAAGAATAGTGAAAGAATAGTTCCCGTATTTCCATCTTCTGAATATAATACATAGTTCACTGCTATGTGAATATATTCTCTTCCATTAGAATCCTCTGTTTGTCCTCCAAGGCTTTTCACATACGCTTTAAGGTTCTGCTCAATATCCTTTGTGTTCTTCATGCAAACGCTTGCATAATACGTTCCTGATACTTCTTTATCATCATCATAAGTATTCTCTGTCACTTCAGGATTATGTTCTAAAAATGCTTCTGATACAATTAAAAAATCGACCTTAGAATTACCCGTATACCAACCTGCCAATCGCATATCAAACTTATATTCCTGATTTCTCAGTGTAAAAGATACCGGAACATGACTTCCTATTTCTTTTTCTATCCCCAGTTCTTCCAATGCTTGCTCCGATAATAGCACTTCTTTCTCATCTTCCGGCATCTTCCCCTCTTCCAATGAAAGGTAATACGCTTCCATACCTGTTTTATCCAGATAGTCTATTTCAATAGGCCTCTTTGTTTCTCCTTCCAGAAATGCAATCGGAATCCTTCCTCCGACACTTTCAAATAAATCTGCGTCTTGAACTTTCTGAAACTGTTCTTTATTTAAATATCGAAGCTCTGCATCTGCTTTTAATCCTGAAAGTCTTAACTGTGTTTCCTGGATGGATTGCATACCGCCAAATCCAATTTCCAATACGGATGTAAATAAAATGGTAGTTAACGTAATCGCCAATACAAGAAGAAGATTTCTCTTCCTATGTACTTTCAAATTTCCCTGAACCATTTCTTTGATTATTTTCTTTTCATTACTCATACGATTTTACCATCTCTCATTCTTATAATCCTTGATGCCGTTTCTGCAATTTCTTTACTATGGGTTATCATGATAATCGTCTGATTGTAACGCTCCCCTGACTCCCTAAGCAGCCTAAGAACCTCTTCGCTTGATTCACTATCCAGGTTTCCTGTCGGCTCGTCTGCTAAGACAATATCCGGCTTCGTGATCATTGCCCTGGCAATGGCAACCCTCTGCTGCTGTCCACCTGATAAGGTGTTTGGTAAATTTTTCAGCTTATTTTTAATACCCAGGATTTCTACAATTTCTTCAAAATATACTTCATCAATTTTACTGTTTCCCAGATAAAGCGGTAACAATATATTACTTTTTACATTAAGTGTTTGAAGCAGGTTATAATTCTGAAATACAAATCCGATATGCTTTCTTCGATACACCGTCAGTTCTTCCGATTTCATTTTTGTTATATCTTTTCCATGTATCAGAACGCTTCCCTCTGTCGGATTATCCAATCCGCCCAGCATATTTAATAATGTTGTCTTGCCGCAGCCTGACGGTCCAACAACAGCTATGAACTCGCCTTCTTCAACAGAAAGATTGACATGATCTAATGCCTTTACACAAATCTCTCCATTACGGTAATACTTTTTTAAATCTGATGTTTTCACCAATTCCATGTTTCTCACCTCTCCTTGTTTTATTTCATCATAATATCTAGTTCTTACCCAATTATTACATTGCAAAAAATTTTCAAAGAAAAGAAGGAGACTCCCTACCTTAGTAAAAAGTTTCCTTCTATATAATTCACTAATTAAATTCCTGTTAATTAAAACATGGTTGTAAAATGATAATTGCAGTGATTTGCTGCATCTTGGCAATCAAGATAGCAATCATCTGGATTACAATACTGTACTTCTACATCAAACAATTCTTCCTGAATTCTTCCTGAATTCTTTTCTCCATTTTTTCCATATAACATTCCTCCGTCCTACCAGATCTCCATAATATGCGCATTGCAATAATTTGGTGCTGTTTGGCAATCATGCCAGCAATCATCTGGATCACAATACTGTACTTCTACATCAAAGTTTTCGTTCTGCATTTTCTTTTCCAGTTCTTTCATTGTCCCGTCCTCCTTTCCTTGATATTTTATGATTTTAAAGTGTGACGTCACCACAAATCATCTTATTTAGTAAATACCTACTTCCTTACCAAATTTGTAAATATACTTGCTTACTGTCTTTATTGCATTTTGAACGGACTGATTTCCGGCTGAGCTATAGGTATCTTTATTCTGTGCCAGTCCAGCCAATGCTTTAGCATCTTTTGCAGCACTATAAAGCATATCTCCTACTGCTGTATTCTCAGCACTACTATAAACATTTGTGCCAAAACTATTCCCTGCTATGGTATATTCTGTACGGTGTTTGTCCACATACTTTTCAAAATCTGAGTGATTACTATTTACTGCTGTCAGATTGGAAGCATGATGTGGCTCATTCAAATCTGATACATAATGTGTTCCCTTTCCTAAGTATTCCATAGCCTTATCTGTATATCCATCTTTATATGCTGCAACTGCACTTTGATAATAGGTTTCTGCTCTGGTTCGTGCTGTAGGATTTTTCTGTCCCATCCAGTTTTTTCCGGTATCTGGATCATAGAAATGTCCTGCAAACGTGCCATAATCTGTTTCATTTCCTAATACGTCCGGCCAATCTGTATATTCGCATATCACAGCAGCCTTTGTGTTTAATATACTGGCACCTTTATCGTTATTTAAAATCTTCAAGGCATTCGATACGATATACTGGTGTGTATGATCTACCCCGCCGCTGCTAAAGCGCTCATCCGGATTTTCTACATGCTCAATGGGTGCGCCTGGTCCGTAAATTTCATCTGAACCATTCGAAATATCAAGAACCTGTTGCGGTAAATCCTGGGATTCCGCTGCCGATACCGTCCATGATGGCGATACAGAAACACCTACCAAAACCATTGCCAAAAGTACCCCTAGTTTTTTACATTTCATATCTAGTACCTCCCATTTTTTCTTATCAGTATATCCGTAGATTCTTACCAAATTATTACAATTAGTGCATTTAAAAAAATATTTTATCTGAAAAAATCATTATTTACTTTTGCATTTTTTACAATTATAATACATCTTGAAAACCGTAAACGCTCTTTATGGTATAGAAAAACTTAGAAATTTAGAACAGAAGGAGTGGGAAACTATGCACCGTATCTTAATTATTGAAGATGATTTCTCCTTAAATAATACCCTGGCTTATAACTTGCGGACAGCGGGCTATACTGTTGACTCTGCATATAATGCAAAAGAAGCCTTTAAATATTTAAAACAGTATCATTACATTCTTCTGATTTTGGATATTAACCTTCCTGACGGAAATGGATTTGAATTATATTCAGAGTTGAAAGAAAAATCAAATGCCAGTATTATCTTTTTAACCGCAAATGATTTAGAAAATGACATAGTGAAAGGATTTGACCTGGGTGCTGATGACTATATTACAAAGCCTTTTTCACCTGTCGTCTTACAAAAGAAAATAGCTGTTTTAACAAAATATATCACAGAAAAACAAAAGGAAACCATATATGAAGACGGTAATCTCTGCATCAATTTCTCGCAAATGACTGCGACACTGGACAAAGTTCCCCTGGAATTATCCCCTTTGGAGTACCGTATTCTGCAATATTTTATTGTGAATAAAAAGCATATTTTAAAGCGGGATCAGCTTCTTGAGCATCTCTGGGATTTCTCCGAAAACTTTGTAGGTGATACTTCCCTAAATACTGCTATTAGCAGACTCCGAAAGAAAATCGAAGCCAGCGGGCATCGTTATATAAAAACAATCTATGGAACTGGATATATGTGGATAGGTGACTGATATGAAAAAAACATTTTCTTTAAAAAAAATATATATTATAGTTTCCCTGCTATTTCTATTGATATTTTCAGGAACCTGTATCATATTGCGTACACTTACATCAGATCCTAAAGTATTTTTACTTTTTACCGTTTTCACTTTCCTTCTGCTTATCTGTGTATTTATTCTCTTTTGTACGATTTTCCACAAGCTCACCTTGTTTACTCGTGAACTTCATAAAACATTGGACAGTATGATTGAAGGAACCTATTTTTCCCCTGATGAAAAGTATGACGAAACTTTACTATCACAGATCAATCATCATTTAGGAAGATTGTACAGTATATTGGAAAACACAAAAAACTCTGTAAATGCCGAAAAGGTACAGCTCCAGCAGCTAATTTCTGATATTTCTCATCAGTTAAAAACCCCCATGACTACGCTGTGCCTGACAGAGTCCGCTATGGAAAAAGCCATTACAAAACCGCAGGAACTAAAGACTTTATTTCACACAAATACCGCACATTTGAACAAGCTGGAATTTTTAATCTCTTCCCTTGTAAAAATATCCCGTTTGGAAACAGGTGTGATAAAACTATCCCCAAGTTATCAAACGATTGGTGACACCATTCTCATGGCTCTGGAAAATATCGTCTTAGCGGCTGATCAGAAGAACATTCAAATAACTTTTAATTATTCAGAAGACTTTAAGGCGTATCATGATCCCAAATGGACTTCCGAAGCGCTGTATAATATCCTGGATAATGCTGTAAAATACACGAATGAAAACGGACATATTTCCATAGAACTTTTTACCCTGGAAAACTATACCAAAATAGCAATCACTGATTCCGGTATCGGCATCAAAGAATCGGAAATCCCAAAACTTTTCCAACGCTTCTACCGTTCTCCTTCTGTCAAAAACTTTCCGGGAGTTGGTGTTGGGCTGCATCTGGCACAAGACATTATCAGCCGACAATATGGTTTTATCCATGTGCTTTCTACTCTTCATGTAGGCAGTACCTTTGAAGTTTGGCTTATCAACTCAGACTCTCCTAAATAAAGAAAAATGCCGCTACAGGTTTAGTATCACCCGTAACGGTATTTTTCTGTCTAATTTATAAATTTAGCAACATAATAATTTATTCTTTCCTTCTGCTCAAAATGCAGATAATGTCCCCCTTTTAACATTACCAATCTGTTTTCCTGATTATCACCTAACACACTTCTATGCAACTTCTCCCATCCTGGAAAAATTTCACAATTGTCTTTTGAAACAAAGTTTAGCACTGGCACTTCTTTCGGAAATTTCATGTTCCGCACTATCTTCAGATTATTTTCTACCTGTTTTAATTCATTCATTACAGTCTTGTTATAAGAAGTATCAAGGGAAAGTATCCGAAAAACTTCTAAGTCTTCCTGTGAATAAGAATAATTCTGGTCTGCATAGATAGCCTTTTCCGGATTTCCAATTGAAAATATCCGGCTAATTCCCAACACATTTTTTGTTTTACTTAAATAGGCCATCAGAAGATTTAATTTTGTTGTATCAAAGGGTTCATTCTCATTTTGCTTTGGTACAGAAGAATCTATCCCTATAAAACCACGAACTTCCTCTGGATAAGTATTAGCATAATACAGAGAATACAATCCGCTAATAGAATGAGCCATCAGATAATATCGGTGAACTCCAATCTCCTCTAAACAGGCATGTAATTCCTCTACGATATTCTCTATGCTTCTCTCTGTATCTGCGGGATCAGACAGTCCATAGCCAAAAGGCTCCACTGTAATCACTTTATATGTCTTTCCTAATTCCTCAGCTAAAGGTCTAAACTCTAATACCGGAGAAGGAGATCCCAGTCCTGGGAGTAACACAATAACGGGGGATTCTTCTGCTTGCAAACCAGCAATTTCCACAGTCATCTTTTTCCCATTGACTTTAACTGCATTGCCATAAGCTGCTTGTACCTTTGGTATTTCTCTCTTTTTACAAAAATAATTCCATGTGCTCCCCATGCAGCATAGAATCAGAATTACAATAGCCAACCACTTTATTATTTTAAATATTTTCCTTCTCATAATTTTAGAAACAAATTTCACCTCCCGTTACTTTCACTGTTTTAGATCCACTATTAGTTACATAGAATCTATAGTATCCACTAGACAGTATTGTAAATGATGTTTTATGGGAAGTTCCTGAACCGCTATACTTTTGGGTTCTACTTCCATTCTGATTGATATACCCCATCTTTACAGAGGAAGATACATTCAAGTTTACCCGAAAAGTAACAGTAGTACCTCCACTCACATAAAACATAGAACCATTGGAGTCATAAAAAGATACCGTTTTCCCACTTTCAATACTAATTTGCTGTAGTCCCATTCTATCCTCTATCTGATCTTTATATAAATCTTCTCTACAAATACTATAAGTTGTTATATTTCTTACATTATCGGCTGCTGAAACTGGCATAGCAACCAGGCAAATAAGCCCTAATATTCCCAAAAATATTCTTGTTTTTTTCATCTTTCACTTTCCCCTTTCTACAGTCAATATTCCTTGCGAAATCGTTACTCTGTCACTAGATACATTTTTTAAATATACACCATATTGTCCTGATTTAGGAATATCCAGGATTATCTTATTTTCTGTTTCTGATATAACCTTCTCATCTATCACCTCTCCATTAAAAATATATCCAATCTCTAATGTTCTTGCTTCACCTCTCTCATCACTATCAGACTGTATGAAATCTAATATAAAAACATCCCCTGTTTTCATATCCCAAGTATCTCCATCAAAATCTGTAAGGACAATCATGGTTCCGTTATCCAAATAACACTCTGGCACTGATCCGTTACGCTCTGTTTTTAATTCCATAATATATTTTGCAATAGGAATTCCATCTTTATATAAATTTTCTGGTAAAATGATGTCCGTTTCCACTTCCATTTGTATAGCTCCGCTGTTTTCCTTTTCATATAAAGCAAGTCCGTTCTGATTTTCTAAAACCACTTCCTCATTATTTTTGATTTCACCTGCAGATTTTAAAACTTCATGTGCCCCAACAGTGATTCCTCCAATTCCCATTGCCGCTGCCAAAACAGCTATATATCTCCTGCGATTTCTTTTGGCTTTGGTGTGACCTATCTCAAGAAAAACAATTTCTTTTATTCGCTTCTCACTTTCAATATTTTTATGTTGCATTTCATTTTCAAATAGCTCACAGGAATTATCAAACATTTCACTTATTTTAAACTTCACTGGCATCATATCCCTCCTCCAGAAGAATCCTTTTCAGAGTTTCTCTTCCTCTCCGCAGACGGGTCTTTACTGTTTGAGGATTCATTTTTAATGTTTCTGCAATCTCTTCTATTTTTTTATACCGATAATAATACATAATAAAAATTTTTCTATCCGTCTCTCTTAATTTCTCCAATGTTCTTCCAATGATCAACTGTTGCTCTTTCTGTAAAATCAAGTGCTCTACATCACCATCAATCAAAAGAATATCATCATTAAGTTCCAGAATTTCTCCACGATAAGCTCTTAACCAATCTTTCGCTTTATTTCTTGCAATCATTCCCAGATACGATTTGACACTGCTGTACTTTTTATAATTAATCCTTTCTGCTGTCAGCCATAGGGAAATAAAAGTATCTGCAACCACCTCCTCTATATCTTCCTTGGTACCTTTTTTATGCAGTAATTCCCAGACGATACATGTGATATAGGAACTATATAAATCAATGATTTTTCCCAATGCCCATTCATCTTTCCTCTTCAGTTTTCTCATTAAAATAATTTCATCCATTGTCCAAATCCCATCTGTCTGTTTTTTATCAATACGGAAAGGATTGGAGTTTGGTTTCGTTCTATTTCAAAATATTGAATAAAAAAAAGAATATCGCTTTTGCAACATTCTTTTTTTATTCTCTATATCACCGATTATAAGTGTCCTACTATTCTTTTATAATATAATTAAATGTCTTTAATTTCATTTACTACGTTTTTCCATCAAAACATAAAAATAAGATTGTAATTTCCCACTTTGGCTACTTTAATTTGTATTTTTTTCAAAAAACAACATAATTTTTACTATGAATTGTTTTTCCTCATTTATGCACTTTAGTGTACCATTATATTTTTCAACTGCATCTTTTACACTCGGAAGTCCCCAACCATGAAATTCTCTATTTTTCTTTGTTGTTGAAGGAAAATGTGCAAATGACTCTTTATTTTCTTCACACGCATTAGAAACCTTTATAAGTAAAAAGTGATTAATCCGGCGTATAGTCAACGAAATATTTCCAGGTATTTTCAATTTTTCAGAAGCTTCAATCGCATTATCCAATAAGTTTGCCAATATTGTGCACATATCATGTGGTTTAATATTGGTATTCTGCGGGAATTCCACATTCACATTACAGGTAATTCCTTTTTCCTTCATTTTTCCCAATTTACTATTAATCACTACGTCAACAACGTCTATTCCTGTCCAAGTAGTTTTCGATAATTGCATTATTGGGCGACTTATTTCTGTAATATAATTCTTTGCCTCCAACGTTTTTTCTTCATCTAAAAGCTGATATAATACATTCAAATGGTTATTTAAATCATGGTATAGCTTTGCATTACCTGTATAAATTTCATTAATAGTTTTATAATTTTCTTCGAGCAGTTCATTTCGCATTTCTGCAAAATCTAATTTCATTTTTTCTTCTTTGCTTTCTATTACAAAATAAACTGTAAAAAAAAGTAATGACCAAAGAGCTATAAATACAAACCACACACCTGCCATTGTATAATTAAATGCCTTAAGTGTTTGATTAACTAAGTATACAAATCCCAAAAATCCCGCACAGGATATAATTAAAATTGTATATACATAGTTCTTCTTCAATGAAAAAGAATATAAATATTTCTTTATCATAAAATACAGCAGTATCCATAAAAACTTTATAACACAAATCATTACTACACGTAAAATTCCTCTTGTAGAAACTAGCGCGGTAAATGTATCATAGCCACCATGAAAATTCGATACAAGAGTAAAAATCAAAAAGTCGAAACAGCTTAAACATAATACATAAAAACTTGCGATTGAAAATAGTTCTATATACTTTCTCCTGTAGATAATTTTAGCGGTAATACTCATATATAATACAAATAATATAATCGTAAAATAAGAAAATATTGATACATGATTGCAAATTTGTATTAATACAGTTCCTATTATTGCTAATTCTCTATCTAATATAAAGTTTTGCTTTCCTCGTTGCTTATATAACAAAATACTATATATTTTATATAATACAAATACTTCAACAGAACTTGCTAAAATTTCAATTCCATTATATACAATATTCATATCTGTTCACTCCAGAAGTCACTTAACTTCGTTTTTATTTGTTCCAGTTTTGCCTGGCTTGCTGGCAAACGAATTCCATTCTTCAGTTCTACAATTCCATCTTTTATTCCCATAATATGGGCTAGATTAACAATATCCCCACGATCAACATATACAAAATCATCAGATCGAAATTCTTTAAACACCTGTGTAAGACTCTTTCTTACCTTGGTCACTGAATTATCTAATAATGTTATTACAGAATTTTTTCCTTCTCTTTGAATATACAAAATCTTATGATAAGGTATTTTTTCTACTCTAGTTGGTGTTTTTATTGCATAAAATTCATCTGTCTGTATCTTTATCATATTGATAGCATCCTTCAACGCCTGTGGTAACCTAGAGCCTATTGAGTTTTTGGGTATATATCTAAAGATTGACAATTCAAATGCATCTACGGCATATTTTAAATGTGATGTAATAAATATGATTAGCACTTCCGGTAAATACCTTTTAACATATGCAGCTAAATTTATACCGTCTATATTAGGCATTTCAATGTCACTAAGGATTAGATCATAATATTTCCCTTCCTGAATATCATATTGTAAATTCTCACTCTGAGTATAAACCGTTATGTCTGCAAATTCGTTACTCTTTTTTAAAAATTCCATTACTTTTTTCTTTAATATTTCTACTGTTTTTTCGTTATCATCACATATAGCAATGTAAATCATGATACGCCTCCTTATGAGCAATCACTTTATTATAGCAGATTCTAGTGATTTGTTAAATCATAAATGTATAAAAAATTCCTCTCCTTAAATCATGGAAAAACATTTCTTTTTCATTTATTACCAATTCATACATGTCTTTTGTTACTGCGCATTTATAATAATAAATCCCTGTTTCATGTTGCTTTACTTTTGTTATAATATCTGCTACTACCTCATCTATTTTCATTTCTTGATGCGGAGATGCTGGCCACTTTTTTATCATAGATCGTACCTGAGTTTTATTCAATTTTACCTTTTTTGCAAAGTAAAATTTTTGGGGGAATTTTAACTCTCTTGTAGTTCCTAACTCTTTTAAAACAAGGTCAAAAACATCTTTCCCTTCTTCATACGGAAATCCCATTTCTAAATAAGCCTGTATATGCAAAATTGAAGTTTCTAAATACTTAATATTTTCTGTGTTTTGATAGTATTGATACAACTGAAAAACAGCATCAATAAATGTATCTTTTACGGACATATCTTTATATTGTACACTTCCTGCTGCTAATTTAATTGCTTCAATATATACTCCATTCTCTCTTATCTGCATTTCTATTCCTCCCTATATACTTCATTTAGCATAAAAGATGCCGGAATATCAACACTCTGGCATCTTTTATTTATATACATGTATTAACTTTACCTTATTTCAGACATTCCGGTAATTTAGGCTGATATGAAAGACAAACAGATGCACAATTTGCTCCCCATATTGCACAAGCTTCTATACACATAGCAAGAAATTTCATAGTCCTATAACTCCTTTCTTTGTATACAATAAAAATTTAGGTTTATCAGTAATCAGCATAAATACTGCTACCAAACAAATACTTAATACCATCATACCCATGATCTCTTTATCTACTACTGATAAAAATAATGCAGCAAAGACATTTATGTTCAAAATATTCCTAGCCATAATCTTACACCGACTTTTTTTATTTTCACCAATAGGCTGATTTTCATTAACCACCGGTGCATGGATAGCAATATAGTAACTACTTAATACTAGCAAAATCAACCATATTTCTAATGGAAGCTTTGTATAAATTATATTGTTAAAAAGTAATAAAAATAAATACGAAATGTTACTAATCAAAAAGCATCTAAAATATGTAACTGCATGATATCCACCCGTAAATACTCTCAATGGTGCAAACACCAATAGGAATATTACACCTAATTTAAATTCGTGTAATAAACCTGACACAATCAATATTGAACTTATTCCAATCATTGTTGACAAAATAATTTCTATGCCATAAGTATAAACAGCTTCTTTTCTCCTTTCCGAGCCATCTGCTATTCTTTTTGCAAGTTTACTGGACACTTTATTTAACACTTTTAATCCCTCCCTATGTCATGAATTATAGCAAAACCTTTTGCTTTTTTCTTATTATGTCCATAAATTCAGGGATTTTTGTCCACGAATTCTTTTTCGTCTTCTCCAGCGCATAACAAAAGGCACTAATCAGTGCCTTTTTCTGTATCATTCTTATATTTTTTTAAATCCTCTACCTTATCTAATCTTTCCCATGGTAAATCTAAATCTAATCTTCCAAAATGTCCATATGCTGACACCTGCTTATATATAGGCTGTCTTAAATCAAGCATTTTTATAATACCAGTAGGACTCAAGTCAAAATTATCTCTTATAATATGAATTAACATATCCTCTGGCAATTCACCTGTTCCAAATGTATTAATTCCTATTGAGATTGGCTTTGCTACACCAATCGCATATGAAAGTTGAATTTCACATTTATGTGCCAAATCTGCCGCTACAATATTTTTAGCAATATAACGAGCTGCATATGCTGCTGACCTATCTACTTTTGTACAATCCTTTCCAGAAAAAGCTCCTCCGCCATGATGAGCATATCCTCCATATGTGTCCACAATAATTTTCCGCCCTGTTAAACCACTATCACCATGCGGTCCACCAATTACAAAACGTCCCGTAGGATTTACGTAAAATTTGGTTTCAGAATCTACCATTCTCTGAGGTAAAACACAATCGAAGACATAATGTTTAATGTCTTTTTGTATCTGTTCCTGAGATATTTCAGGATCGTGCTGTGTAGACAAAACCACCGCTTCTAATCGTACAGGTTTCCCTTGCTCATTATACTCTACTGTAACCTGCGTTTTCCCATCTGGTCTAAGATAAGCAAGAGTTCCATTTTTGCGGACTTTCGCAAGCTGTCTAGCTAATTTATGAGCCAACGAAATAGCATACGGCATAAATTCATCTGTTTCATTCGTTGCATAACCGAACATCATCCCCTGATCACCGGCACCTAACATACTTTTTGCATTTTCGCACTCATTCTGCTCTTTTACTTCTAATGCTTCATTTACCCCCTGTGCAATATCCTTAGACTGCTCATCAATACATGTAATAACTCCACAGGTATCAGCATCAAATCCATATTTTCCCCTTGTGTATCCAATGTTACGAAGGGTTTCTCTAACAATCTGAGGAATATCAATATATGCTTGCGTTGTTATCTCCCCCATAACTAATACTAATCCTGTAGTTATACTGGTTTCGCAGGCAACACGACTCATTGGATCTTTTTCAATCAGTGCATCTAATATCGCATCGGAAATTGCATCACAAATTTTATCTGGATGTCCCTCGGTAACTGATTCTGATGTAAATAATATCTTTTCCATATTTTTCTCCTCCCTATTGTGATAACCATGAAAAAATCCCTAAAACGCCAAACATAATTATACCTCTAATAGCATCTTCTAATGTGGTAGCTACTTTGTCTTTTTTTATATTTGTTTTATTGAATAATGTAACAACTGCATAATATCCATCACTTTTTACTATTGGAATGAAATTCACCAGCACATTAGAAATCACCAAATAACAATACGGTAGCTGTTTTGGAAAAAATAATAGTACAAGCAATACATAAATACAATTCATAAAATTTCCAGCCAGATAAATTGCAATCCTTTTGTATTTAGAAACCATATAGCTATATGAAGTATCTACATAAAATGCAGGCCAAATAAACATAAATTTAAACCCTATTTTGACTCGACTTTTAGGATAAAATTTTTTCAAAAATAATACATGTCCAAGTTCATGAATAAATATATTTATTATTAAAACTAAAGTTGCTGGAAGAAAATTTACATCTATAATAGAATACGTTGTAGTTCTAAAATATAAATATAATGTCAGAAGAATCATGAAAATCATTCCCATCATATATAGTATATTATCTTTATCATTTTTTACGAACTCCAGTTTTTCCTTTCCGAACAGTGAATCAAATGTTGCATTATCCAATTTAAAGAAATTATTATTTTTTTCTACAATCGTAAAATCTCTTTTACTGTCCTGAGCTATGGTATATTCTTCATATTTAAATATTTTCAAAATATCCTTCTTCCTTCAGCAATCTTAAAAACCAATCATCTTTAAATAAAAATCCACATAACTCACACGGAGAAGTCAAACTCTGCGGATATTCTATATTCTTTTTCTTTAATAATTCCAAAAATGGTGTAAAACCTTCTGTATAGATTTTATGTAAAACCTTATTATAATCTATAGACTGAATGATTGCACTCAAGCTCTCTTCATGTAAATTTCCCATTAATAAAAGCGTATTTTCTACGACTTGTGAGCAACATGGATATACTTCTAACTTTGCATTAATCAATAATGTTCGATCTAAAAGTCCAATACAGCGCGCTTCATGTTTCTTCAAATCAATAACTTTTATAAACTGGGAATCAGAAAATATCTCTGCTGATCCGGTATTAATAACTGGTTGATATGCATAATTTGTCTTAAAGGCATGTTCCCCCATCTCATTGATAATATCACCTGGCTGAATACCATCTTTTAAGAAGCAACCAACAATTTCCGTACTTACCTCTAAATCATTTGCAATATCTACAATATTTAAGATATTCTGCAAATCAATAAATTCCTTATGAAATTGATCATAACTAAAGGAAATCATTTTTATCTTAGATTTATTTCTTTCAATAAAATTTCTTGCCTTATTGATGTCCTTTCCCCAGAATCCATTAGTTTTAATTGTAATTCCAACTTTTCTACCATAATCAAAATTAATTATATGCTCTACCAAATCAGGATATAGCATAGGTTCACCGCCAGTCACACCAATGAGATCTATAGACGGACATTCCTTAATATTTTTTAGAATCAAATCTAATTCCTCTATTGTAAGAGTTTTACCTCTTACAAGCCCTCTTGAGTCACAACACATTTTACATCTTGCATTACAATTTTCAGTTAATAAAATTCCACATCCTTTAAATTCCATTTTTTTCCCATCTCCTTCTAAAAATAAAAATTATACATAATACAGTAGCAAATAATGCTATTGAATATAAAATATTTTCTTGAATCATCAAATAATCGCTATTTCGTGTATTAAAGTACTGGTTAAACTTTATGAAAACAGGATTTGAAGCGTCATACCTAACCAAAAAGCTCAATTTGGGGTTAGCAATCGAAGCCACCATTGAAAATAACCAAAAAGCAAAATTTACTACATAGGCTCCAATAACACTTTTAAACAAAAATCCCCACATACTTGCCAATAATATTTCATAAATAATTGCACTTTCGAAGTAGAACAAAGTTGCCAAAGTATAAGAGAAATCCTGATACACAATACTTATACCTATAACTCCACCAAAAACAATAATACTCATCCAAGCTAATATCACCGCAATTTTTGTCAAAAAATAGCGAAGCCAATTGTATCCCATAAGTTTATAAAATAGGATATTTTTATTTTTGTAATCTGATACAAAAGACTGAATAATCAATACTGGAAAAATAAGCATTCCAAACTGTGTGATTACCGTATAAATGCTAACGTATAGCTCACTAATTGTCGGATTGGAAATCTTATCCAGACTTACAAGTAGTACATATCCTAGAACAAAACAGATTGCTACAGTAAGTAAATAAAATAAAAAAAAGTGATTTTTTATATTTTTTCTTATTTCCATATTATTCCCCCCTTATATACATAGCTACAATCTCGTCTTTAGAAGCAATTTCTGTAATTTCCAGATTGTTAATATAATAGTATTTCCCTTCCATATATTCTAAATCAGATAAATTATGTGTAATATTGATAATAACCGCTTCATGAGTTTTCTTATATTCCATAAGGAATTCATACAAATCTATAGAACTATTTTTATCCAAAGCATTTGTAAATTCATCTAATATAATCACTTTAGGGTCTGCTGATAAAAACGCCAATAATTTTATTTTTTGCTTCTGACCATCACTCATCTTCTTGATTTGCAAGTTTTTAGATACTTTATTTAATTTTAACAGGTCATATAAACCCATAATTTTCTGTGCTTCAAATTTCTTTTTTAATAATTTTATCACATCATCAAGAGTAAACTCTGCCGGAATATTACTACTGCTTCCAATAAGAATTGCCTCCTGATTTTCTTCAATTTTTCCCTCAAATTCTAACATTCCTACACATGTTTTAGCAAAACTTGATTTTCCAGCGCCATTGCTTCCTAAAATATGGTTTATATATTTCTTATCAAATGAAATGTTTACATTTTCAAGTAGCTTTTTTTTCCCTACTTTCAAACTATAATTAATCAGTTTCATTGCAGTATCCTTTCCAAATAGGTGTTTATAAAATATATGAAGCATTCTATAAACACCTATTTCTCATAAAATATGATAAGTCTACAAATCTCTCGTCTTTTTATATTTAGTGTCCTTTACTACCAACGACAGCTTTAAGGGTAGCGACAATGAAGTACCACATGCTGTTAATATTTTCCAGTTTTAAGGCCTCCATTTTCTGATCCATAACCTCTTTTTTTGTTTCGTTATTTTCTTTAAATTCATTAATTTTCATCTCTAATTCCTCCATTTTAAATCAATTTTTTTATTAGTGTCCCTTACTACCAACAACTGCCTTAAGAGTTGCAACAATGAAATACCACATACTATTGATATTTTCCAGCTTTAAGGCTTCCATCTTTTTCTCCATAACTTCCTTTTTATTTTCATTGTTTTCTTTAAAATCGTTAATTTTCATTTTTATACCCAACCTTTCTTCTTTTCACTAACTATTTTTTACACTTTACAGTGTTTTCAAAATTTCTATTCCCTTTTGCTTAATATATTTTTGTGGGACTTCTTGTTTTCTCTGAAACCATTGATGTATTTCTTACCTCCCTGTGTTTATTCCTAATCCATATGTATTAGATGTTTTGTAGTATAGCACTCAATACAAATAATAGTTATTTTTGTCCACCAAATATTATTTTTATGACCACAAAAAATGCCGCTACAGGTTTATCACCCGTAACGGCATTTTCCTTTATTTTATTCCGCTTTTTCTTCATTACCGGATTTTAAATATGTCATGACCTCTTCCACTGTTTTTCCGGAAGCAAGTAAGGCGCTAAAGATTTCATCTTTCTGTTTATCTTCAATCTTCTTCCTAAGTTCTTTTGCTTTCAAACGCAGTTCTTTTAATTCTGCCTCTGTTGTTTTAATCTCCTGCTCTGTCTTCATAAGCATTTCTTCAAGAGAAAGATTCTCTACTTTTTTACGTCTTGGCATACTGTTTCCTCCCATGCTGATATCTCCTTCATTCTACCATTATTGTTCCAAAAATACCAGTCTTTTTATGAATCGCTCCTATCTCCCTCTTCGCTGCTGTTTCTGGCTTTTGGCATATTCCATCTTTTTATTGTATTCGTCCATGATTGCACTTTCCAGATCTGCCTTAAATTCTGCATTGACTGCATGGGCAATATCCTCCCTCTCTCCTTTTGCAGAATTTTTCTGAGGCATACCTACAAAAGTTTTTCCGTTCCATGCCTGGATCACATGAAGCTGCTGGATTGCCAATACGTCCTGCAGACGAATGGCTACATCTGCCTTAAATGTATCGCTTCCCTGTACCGGATTTACACTCAGATTGTAATACAGCTCTTCCTCTCCCCAACAGCCCTTACAGTCTGTTTTCGTTTCTGTCATATTCTCATAGGCTTCCCTTACGGTATCCAACACTTCCTTTTGAAATTCCTTATCCGTAAACCGGAAAAAAGGAACATACTCCCCTGTTTCATAATCTCTGTAACGGGGCATATCGAGATACAGATTTCCCTTCGAGGACTCTTTAATTGCAAGGCTTTTCACACAGAAGGCCTCATCAAAGGTAATGGTAGCAAATCCTTTCAGGTTATTGATTTTTCCTTCTTCCTGTTTCAATTCCGGTTTATATACTCTGATATTATATTCCATATTGTGATCTCCTTTTCTACTCTATTTTTCGTTACCGAACTGCTGTCTGGCATGGAAGATTTTTAGTTTCCTCCTGCACTTCCACACACTCCTCCTGGTCCTTGATTTCCAGTTCTGCATCAATCTCCATCTGCCGGGTAATATTCTCTTTTAAAAGCTCCTCATACGGGAAGGGCTTTTCATATTCCTGCTTTGCATTTTTTATCTCATTTTCGCAGGTCTTAATTTCTTTTTGAACGTCCTCCACTGCTTTATCAAGGGCATTCAAGCGGTTTTCTATACGGACCATGTTACCGGAGTCACTGCTTTTTAACTCCACACTATACTCCTTCTCTCCCTGAAGGAACAAGATCGGTCCCAGCATATCATTTTGGACAGATACCTGAAACCCCTTATATATACCGACTTCGTGCCTGGTAAAAGCTGTTACCCCTTCTATAATCCCACGCAGAACTTCACCTGCTTCTTTGTGTTTTTCATAAACTTTTCCCTGCAGCGTGATTGCAAACCCCGGCTGTACTTCCATAGCCTGGTTCCTGCGCTCCAAATCCTTTTGAAGTAATTGCAGTTCTCCCTTCAGGCTTTGTATCCTTTTCGGATACTGGAAAGTGACCGCATCTTGCAGGGTAAACCGTTTCCCTTCATGTGCAGCTTTTAGAATTCTCAGACGTGCCACTTCATTATCTACTTGTATTTTTTCCATAATCAGGGGATTTTCAGAAGCTACCGCTTTAATCTCTGCAAAATTTAATACGGTTTCATCTATATCCTCACAGATCCTTGCCAGTTCCCGGCTGGTAAATACCTGGCTGATAAACCGCTGTTTTGTTTCTACAATGCCCCATAAATAAGCATCAAAAGAACCCTTTGTTACATAGCGGTAAATATTGACTTCCTCATTTTCATTCCCCTGGCGGATAATGCGCCCTTCCCGCTGTTCAATATCAGAAGGTTTCCAGGGGCAGTCGATATGATGAGCCGCCACCATTCTGGTCTGGATATTGGTTCCTACCCCCAGTTTTTCGGTACTTCCTATAATAATCCGTTTCCTTCCGGCTCTGACATCGGAAAACATACGGTCCCTCTGTTCATCTGTTTTTGCATCATGGATAAAACAGATTTCTTCCTCTGGAACACCTCTGGTAATCAGTTCCTGTTTTAAATAATCATAGACGGTAAACGCTTTCCCAGGTCCGGGTGTCCCAATATCCGAAAAAACAATCTGGGTTCCTTTCTGTTCCTGGGACTGTACATATTCCTGGTAAATGTTTTCTACTGCTTTATTCAGTTTGGAATCCGAATCTACCGGAGCATAACTGTCCAAAAGCCGGGGATCTGTACCCAAAAGCCTTGCTTCCCCGGTAATCCGGAGCATATTGTCGTCCTTTGGATCTACCACACCTCTATGGATTGCTTCTGCCCTTTCCACCATTTCCTGCATACGTTCTTTGACATAATCAGAGGCTTCCGATACTACAACCTTATATTTTCCGTCCTTTAATTCTGGCCGCTTAATATCTAGCATATCAGGCAGAATAATGTCTGCTACTTCTTTAAACAGGTGTATCAGTTCCGGCAGATTGATAAACTTATTAAACCTGGTCCGCATCCGGTAACCAGTACCTTCCGGTGCCAGTTCCAAAGAGCTGGTAACTTCCCCAAACACAGAAGCCCATGCATCAAAATGGTAAATCCCCTTTTCGTGAAGCCGCCTTTCCTGCAGATATAACTGCATCACATAAAGTTCCACCATTGAGTTTGACAGAGGGGTTCCCGTTGCCATAATGACGCCCCTTCCCTGATTTTTTTCGTTGATATACTGGATTTTCATACGCATATCCATAGCCCTCTGGGAACCGCTGGAACCCAGACCCGCAACATTGTTCATTTTCGTAAAAATTTCCAAGTTCTTGAACAGGTGCGCTTCATCTACAAATAAGGCATCTACGCCTGTTTCTTCAAAGTACATCACATCATCTTTGATTTCTTCATTGTTCAGTTCTTCGATTTTCTGCAACAGTTTTTTCTTTCTGCTTTCCATCTGCTTTATGGACCAGTTCTTTCCCTCTTCTTCCCTTGCCCGGTTAATGGCTTCTACCAGTTGCTCTGCCTGCTCTTCCATCATGGCTCTTTGCCGGTCAGGGGAAATGGCAATTCGTTGGAACTGAGTATGGCCAATAATAATACAGTCATAATCCCCTGTTGCCATTCTGGCAATCATACGCCTGCGGTTTTCCTTCTGAAAATCTTCTTTTCTGGTAATCAGGATCTTCGCATCTGGGTAGGCGCGCAAAAATTCTGCTCCCATCTGGAAGGTCAGGTGGTTCGGAACGGTAAGAAGGGGTTTCGTTGCCAGCCCCAGCCTCCTCATCTCCATACAGATGCAGATCATTTCCAGAGATTTACCAGCGCCTACCGTATGGGCAAGCAAGGTATTTCCTCCACACAGCAATGCCCTTGCCACAGCATTTTTCTGATAAGGACGCAGCTTTAGCAGAGGGTTCAGTCCCGGCAGTTTTAAATAAGAGCCATCATAGCTTCGTTGTCTGTCGCAGTTAAAGGTTTCATTGTAAAAATCCACATATTTTTTTCTGCGCTCCGGCTCCTTAAAAATCCAGTCCCGGAAGGCTTCTTTTATCTGCTCCGCCTTATCCCTGGCAAGCATGGTTTCCTTCCGATTAATCACATAACGCACCTTTTCCCCTTCCTGCACCCGGTCCCTTATGGTCACAATCCGGCTGTTTAACAGTTCCTCTATAATGCTGATCGCATCCATAAATCTTGTGCCATAGGTTTCCCTGGTACGAATGGTTCCTCCAAAAAAATTTCCCCTGTCAATATGGTAAGACATATCTGCATCTAAGCGCTCAATCTTGAGGGCATGGCCACTATGAGCGCAATAGTTTCTCTGGTTGCTCTCCGGGATTTCCAAAAGCTCATAGATAAACTGTTCGTAATCCTCATTTTCAATCCAGGTTGTTCCCAGTTTTACACTGATCTCAGGCGCTGTCAGTTCTTTTGGCTGTACCTTTTCCAGTGCTTCCACGTTGTCTACAAACAAGGGATTATTCTGCGCATAAATCCTAGCAGTACGGAGCTTCTGCCGCACATTGCCGCTTAAATACTCATCTGCGGTTTCCCACCCTGCATTGGGATCTTCTTCTTTTGCCAGTACCGGGTTCTGGTAGATTAACCCTTTTAATTCCTGGAGCATTTCTTTCCTGTTTCCCGGATAAAGAGAGAGCATATAGGGAATATCCACCCGGTTATATTCTGACAGACTGATATGCAATGCTTCCTGGGCATTTTCCACTTTGTCTATCACATCTCTGGGGCGTATGGTCCTTTTGTAAAAAATATCAGCTTTGGTTACATTTTTGTCCTCGTCAACCACTTCCAGGGAAGAAAGCAGGGGATAATCATTGTCCTGCCGGAACGCCATTTTATTTGTCCGGTCACAGAAATATCCATGCGTTTTCACAAAGGCATCATACAAACGGTTTAACTGTTCCTGTGCCTTTTTCAGTTCCTGGTCAGAACAATTTTCCTGCTGTATCTGTAAAATTTCACGCACCAGAAGGCGGATCTTATGCATGGCACGTATCCGACGCTTCACACTTTCCTTTACCTGGCTCCGGTATAAAGACTCCCCTTCCCGGTAATATACTTCGTCCTGTATCACCGTAAACGTATAATTAGGTATCTCTGGAGAAGCAACTAAGACGTCCTGCTCTTCCTTCTTTTTTTCTGCTATGCTTTCTTCATAACAGTTTTTAGGAAGCTCTCCAACTGCGTCCAAAATTCCTTTTTCCAGGTCAAAGTCTTCCGCTTCATTGACCAGGGCTGTATATTTGGAATCTTTCCCGAAAAACTGTTCAAACCAGACCATTTTCCCAAGCATCATTTCCGGGTGTTCCAGATAATACTCATTCACCGGCACCATGTCTTCTGTAAGCCCTGTATAAGTCCAGATCGGCTCCCCAATCGAAGGCTCTGCTTTTTTCTGAAAAAACAAAAGGTCACTGGTAACTGCGGTATTGGCGCTCTTTCCAAAAGAATCTGCCGGAAGCCGGACTGCCCCTAAAAGGTCTGCCTGTTCTGCCAGATTTTTTCTCACAGTGCTGTCATTTTTATCCAACGTTCCTTTTGAAGTTACCACTGCCAAAATGCCTCCTGGCCGAAGGAGGTCCAGGCTTTTCCGGATAAAATAATCATGGACTTTCAGCTTCATCTTTTTATATCGGGGATCATACAAGCGGAAGTCCCCAAAAGGCACGTTTCCCACAATCACATCAAAGCTGTTATCCTCAAATTCCGTTTTTTCAAATCCTTTGATCTGGATACTGGCTGAAGGGTGGAGCTTTTGTGCAATCCTTCCGCTTATGGCATCAATCTCCACACCATAAAGCTGGGATTTTTGCATATTTTCCGGAAGACCATGAAAAAAGTTTCCAATCCCCATAGCCGGTTCCAGAATTTTTCCCTTCTGGAATCCAAACTGCTCCAGGGCTTTATAAACACCCCGCACGACTTCCGGCGGCGTATAAAAAGAACTGTTGACACTGGCCCTTGCCTGGGCGTATTCTTCTGCGGTCAACAGTTCCTTCAATTCCTGATATTCTTTTTTCCACTCCGGGCGTTTACTGTTAAAAGCATTTGGCAACCCGCCCCACCCTACATACCCCGCAAGAATTTCCTGTTCTTCTTTTGTGGCATTTCTCTCTTCCTGCTCCAGTGTTTTTAAGATACGGATCGCCCGGATATTTTTCTGATACCGGCTTTTATCCCCACCGGTAAACTGAAGCCACCCTTCTGGGTAATAATAATCTCCGGCTTCTACCTTACCTTCTGTCTGGACAGAGGTTCTTCCTTCCTGCCAAAGCTCTTCTTTTTTAAGAATTTCGCTATATTCTTCCCATAATGCAGGAAACCAGGGAAGCAGACGGTACATATTCTTCTGCTGCTCTAAGGTTTCTGAATCTTCGGTATAGGCAATCTGGTCCTCCTCTGCCAGATGTGCAGTAAGCCCGCCAAACTGATCCCAGGAAAGTTCCTGCAGAAAATCTTGGCTTTCCGGCAGGGTGATCTTAATCCCATTTTCCTGAATACAAAGCTCATAGCTTCCATGTTCTGTCCGCACCAGATAATAAGGCTGGCCTTCCGGTACTTCCCGAAGCAAAAGCATCTTCAAAAAATGGTCTTTTTCTTCCGGTAGCTGATTAGTCGTATAGACCAGACAGAGCATTTTCTTTAAAATATCCGCCTGGATATTCTGTTTATAAAAGGCTATGCCAATCTCTTCTAATGGGATTGGTTCCTTTTCCTCAATCACTTCCTGCACTTTCTCTGGCTGTAAGGTTTCTTCCTCTGTTTCTTCCCCATTTTCTAAGGCTTCCTCCGATACAGATAACAAAGGAAGATAGGTCCCTTTTTCAATCCGTTTCCCAATTTCCAAAGAAACTTCGTCCCAGTACCAGAACGCCTCCTTCATGGAAGTTCCCTCACTCCAAAGAATATAAAAACCACTGGAACCGCTTTCTGCGGTCAGGATACCGTCTTTTGTATGGGCTTCTCTTTTTACATCTCCATACAATTCATAAAGATAGGCTTCCCGGTCTGTTTCCTCTGGATTGTTCCGGTAAAACTCATAAATTTTATATGGTATCTCCTGCCCTGTCATTTCCAGAAGGATTTTCTCTTTCTGCCAGTTTTCCGGCTGTGCAGGTTCTATCTCCCCAGACAGAAAAGGAACCGCCGAAGCAGTTCCTTTCTCTGTATCCTCTTCTGTTTTTTCCTGTTTTATCCGATCCTGGGGTGAATGATCTCCTCCATAACCTGTTTCTGCGCTTCCATGTCCGCCTGTATCCGAAGGTTGGTCATTTCCAACGTATTGTAAGGGTCGGTCCTGTCCTCTCTGGTCCAGGTCTTCAGAAGACTTTCTGCCAGTTTCTCGTGGTATTCCTCCGCTTCTGTCTGGATTTTCATAAGCCGCTCCATCAGTTTCCCGGACAGGAGCATCATTTCGTATTGTGCCTGGTCCGTTCTCTTCATTTCCTGTGCTGCGATCCTGCCGTAACGGTTCAGGGACGCCAGTATCTTCTCCTCGCTCATCACGCCCTCTAAGACTGGTATCTGTACGCCATTCATTTCCCTGTACTGGATTCCTGCGATCCCTTCCATAATACTGCCTCCTTTCAAGGTCTATGTTCTTCATGGTCCTTGCAATCTGTAACACAATCCGCCCAGATAAATGGGATACTAACCGTCCTGTCCGGTACAGAACCTCCTCATTCTCTGAAAAACCGCAGATAAAAGAAAAATCCAGGGTGTCATCTCGGATACCGCAGCGGCTTTCCACCGCATAACAGACACTGTTTACAAGAAACTCTGTAATCTGGTTTTCTTTTACCTCCTGTCCCTCTCCGGTAAGGACAGCCAGCTTCTGCAAGGATTTTAAAATTTCATATTCCTCTTCTATCATAAACCAAACAATTGTTCTTGTAAAGGCGTCTAAAGAATTTTTAAACTTTTTTTCCTGTTCGTAGATTTCCGGGAACAGCTCCCTTGCCAGCAGTCTGCGGTTTGTCCCATTCACCTGCCAGTTCCAGGGCCGGATTCCCTGTCCCTTTACATCTTGAATATCATAAACATGGGTAACTCCTTCCCCGAAAATTTTGGAAGGAAATACTGCAATTCCTTTACTTCCTCTGGCAACCGGCAAATCCATTTCCAGCCAGGCATCATATCCTGCAAGAACGGACGCATCTGGGCGCTGGGCATATACCATACAGGTATTTAAGAAGTCCAACTGATACAAGCGCCCCATGCAGGAAAGAAAATTTTTCCAGGAATCCTCCGACTCTGAAATCCAGTGTATGGTTTCCTCATACAGTTCCCGTACTTTTGTGATATGCTTCATCTGCTGTTCCTTCTTTCTTTTACAGGTACCAGTTCTTTTGCAGAAATATCACGATAGGAAAAATCATCTGCCCCCAGCACGATTTTTTCTGCATAATAATCTGCTTCTGCTTTTGCAGTTGCCTCCAGTTCATTCCTGCCCCGGTATCTTACTTTTTTCTCCAGGACTTCTGTTATGGTCACTTCATATTCTTTTTCGTCCATGCTTCTCCTTTCTTACTGCAAGCGGCTGGGTCTTCCATACAGCCCAATGTTCGACGGATTGAACGGGTCATTCACTACTCCACGTCTGCTGTTGGCTGCATGTACCATTCTGCCATTACCAACATAAATTGCCACATGGGAAATATTGCGGAACTGCCCATTCTGCTCATAAGAATAAAAAATCAGATCTCCCGGCTCCAGTTCGCCTTCTGTAACTTCCAACCCATGTGTTACCATAAATTCTCCCTGGGTAGAGGCAATCGCCGGAAGGGAAATGCCTACCTCCTGATACAACCGCTGTACCAGGGAACTGCAATCATAATATCCTTCCTCATACCGGTGTTCCTGACTGTATTTGCAGCCTACCTTCGTCAGTGCCAGATTTGCAACGTCACTTCCTACGCCAAAGGAAGGGATCTCATTTCGGAATTCCTCACTCATGACTTCCCTTAAAAGTTCTTCTTCTTTTTCGGTCAGCTTTCCAAGTGCAATATAGTCCTCATAATTCAGGTTCTTGACGTAGCAGCCCTTCTTTGTTACCGTAATCTCATTTTCGTCCCCATCTGCCAGAAACGCTTCAAAAGTCTGATGTCCCCAGGCAGACGCAGTTGCATGATCTGCACAGAAAACATCAAATTGTACCCCATACCGGTCAAATGCTCCGGTATCTTCTACGGTATATTCAATCCCGTTCATAATGATCCTGGTTCCCATAGGGACAAAGGGGTTTTGTGCATCTACTGCAATGGTATGGTCCGGTTTTGGCATGACACCGGAGGCTGTAGGTCCTCCTGCCCACTGTCCACAACAGATACTGCACTGGCAATAACCGCTGGTGACAACATTTCCCAGGCTTTCCCCTGCCTTTATGGTGGTGGTTATGGTCGTGTTTTCAAAACTGTTCATTTCATCAAAGATTTCCTTCAGCTTGTCCTTATGCCGCTGATCCATATCCACACCTATATCCCCGGTTCCATACTTCACCATATAAACCATTAAAGTATCATAGTAATTACTCACATAATTCCCGTTTTTCTCATGGAGATAGGTAACTGCCCCATCTTCCCCATTTTGTCCAAGTTTTGTATTAAAGTCCATGTAGTAACCGCTTAAAACTTCTCGGACGGTAGGGTTCTCCTCAGACGGATTTGGCATGAACGCACCAAGTGGCGAACAGTATAAGAGGAAAAAGATAATCACTACAGGGATTGCCACCACAAGAAGAATACTGAACAGCGGAGCCAAAAGCGCCCCGGCAAACTGGACCACCTTCAGCATAAACACAGAGGCTTTCATCTTTACAATATCTTTTGCCACCTGTGCCAAACTGTCCTGCTGCCCATTTCCGGTGAGCTTATTGATCATATACTGGATTTTTCTCTGCCGGACTGCCTGTTTTTTCTGTTTCTCCATCTGTTTCTTTTTCACTGTTCTTGTTTGTCTGTAAAACTGCTTATTGGTGATCTTCCCATCTGCCTGTTTTACCTTTAATTCCTGCTCTGCCTTTCTATAATTCCGATCCTTCCACAGCTTTTCTGCCGGTTTTGTTGCTGTCCCCATGACATAAAGGGAATCATTGACTTCCTCCCCGCCCTCTAACTGGGTCAATATAGCAGCCTCTCCCCGGCGTACCCCTTTTATGGCAGTCTGCTTCGCCAGGGAAGATTTTTTTGTTTCCGCCAGCTTTGCAGCCTGTTCCCTCCGATACTGTTCCTTCGCCTGGAAACCAGCAGAGGGCTGACTGTTTGGTGCTACCCCCTGTTTCATCTGATCCGGCTGTAAGGTTCCCGGTACAGATACGGTGCTTTTGGCCTTTCCATTTTGTTTTCTATCTTCTGCTGCTCCCCGGATTGCTGCCTCTTTCCCGGCTTGCTTTTTCTTTTCCTTTTGTTTTTCAAACAGCGCTTCTCTGCCCTGCTTCGGCTGTTTCCCTTTTTCTGCCCCTTCTTTTTTCTTTCTCTGCCCTAAAAGATCGGCCACCGGCTTAGAGGTAAAAGCAGCTTTCTTTTCCTTTGCAGATAAAATAGGATTTTTCTTATGCACCGTCACCTGGGCTTCTTTTTTTAATTTCAGCTCCGGCTCTTTTTCTTTTTTTTCCTTAATCTCCAAAGCAGTCCCCCTCTCCGGGGTTTAATTCTTCTGCCTGATACCAGAGCGCCTGAAACAGATACCCCTGTTCCTTTTCTCTGGGTGGTGGACCGTACTCCTTTTCCAATTCCTGAAAGGCTTCCATAAGGTTTCCGGAAAATTCCTGGTAATCATCTTCTGTCAGGATATATTTTTCACTGAACAGTACCTGCTCCAATTCCCCCACTTCTACCAAATGGTCTATGTCTTCCGGGGAAAGTGGCGGTCCCAGTCTGTCATAAGTCTTTTCTTTCAGGTAGGAAAACTGATAAAGTTCCGTCTGCTGCGGTAAAACCTTCTCCTTACTGCCATCAAAGAGCAAAAAAATAGCTTCCGCTTTTAAGAAAACGGAAACCTCAGCTTGCTCACCATATTTTAGTGCCTGCTCCTTAGAAGGAAACTCCAGCCAGTCCGGAATACGGATTTCCAGCATCCAGGCTTCATACTGCAGTCCAAAAGATAATTGATATTTTGCGATAATTCCTCCTCCCTTCCACTACAAATAGTCATAATAAATCTCATTGGTATCTTCATGAAAGGACAATTCATACTGTCCGGGGATACCAGGATCCTCCATCCACCAACGGAAAAAAGCATCTACATCTGACCATAAGCGGGAATTGCACTGCCTTCCTGCAGCTTTCCTTAACTCCAGCATTTTAGCAAAAGCCCGCCGGTAAGCCCTCTCATAGGTCGGGAAGATGCGGAACTCCCGGTATCTTTGTTTTCCTGCCATAGGACAGCCTACACAGCCAACCCAGTGAAATCCCATTTCGTAAAGAGGGTTCATGGGTATTTTCTCTGCCTGGATATACTCCCAGACCTGCTGGTCACTCCAGTCAACAATGGGATTGCATACGTGTTTGCCCCTTGACAGGCATGATTCAAAGAGTCGCCTGGTATCATCATTATCATTATTTAAAATAATGGCACGTTTTTTTCCATTTGGGACAAAGTTTTCATAAATCCCCCTGTTTTTCCTCCGCTTTCGGCTTTCTGCCCACCGGACACCTGTGGTGATAAAACGCCCAGCCCCACCATTTTCTTTTAGAACCTCACAACAATACCGGATAGTCCTGGTAGGAGGGATCATTTTCATGGGGATCAGGCTCCACATAGTTATCCGCTGCCCTTTATAGTAAGGTTTATTGATACTACAAGTTATACCGGCCTGTTCTGCCTTCTGAAACTGTTCCCTCACATAATAAATAGTCTGTGGGGCATCTGCAGTAGTCAGGTTGTGCATCAGTTCAAATGGCACGCCGGAACGCCGTACCAGTTCCCTGCATACGGCGCTGTCTTTTCCTCCACTGTCCGTCACTACCAAAGAAAGCCCATAATGTTGCAGGGACATCTGGCTGGCAGTGCGGATACGTTCTATTGCTGTTTTTTCTAAATCCAATTTTTTTCAGGAGGGAAGATATCTTTTACATGGCCAAAACTCCGCCTCCTTTCCTAATTTTATCTGCCGCCCCTTTTTGGCGGCTCATATCCATTTGCTGCATACGCTTCTACGGTCATACCGTATGACTCTGCTTCCTGTCGTATCTCTTCCATAACCTGTTCTTTGTATGATTTATCCGGACAGGCAGTTGCAAAATCCCGGATATCCGGCATACAAGGCAGCTCCTTCCCTGTATTTAATGCAATCCTGCTTTCCCGGATATAGGCAAGCATGGCTTCCTGATATGCTTTTCGTGATGCGTCCCCCTGCGTCAGTAAAGGGACTTTCTTTTCTATTTCCTGTTCTTCCAGAACCGCTGTTTCCAGTTTTTCCAGGTTGCAGAAATACTGAAGGGTAGGAAGCATCTCCTCCAGTACCCATCTCATTTGCTGTTGTTCATGTTCCCATTCTTCTGTTGTCCTGGCGGTCTGTTTCATAAGCTGCTGCCCTTCTTCTGTATGGAGATAATAATCTGCAAATGCTTTTACATGATCCAGCAGATTTCCTTCCCCGTCACCAAAATCCTGGCGCCCGGTATAAGACATGACTTCCCCCTCTGAGAGAAAACAGATTTCAAAATGTGTTTTGTAATAACCTGCCATATCTTTCTCTTCCACTGCCTGCCGATCCAGCTTTCCGAACAATTCTACCGCTTGATTTAATGGCATGGCTTCTTCCAATGGAATGTCCGGGTGTTCACTGATCCGCACATACACAAAGGGTTTCAAGTCCACCGGCGGAATAAGTTTTACCTGTTCCAGTGTTGTCTTTAGCTTGTCTGCCTGTTCTTTCAACTCTGATTTCTGCTCAAATATCTTGCTTCCCAGCCACCTGCTGTATTCCTCTTTTCCGTCTTGACATAAGGCTTTCCATATAATAGCTTCCTTATGTTCTGCTTCTTTCGGATAAAAGGTATGGTAAAAATCAGGGTCAAGATTTTTTTCCAGTTTAATCATTTCATCTGCAAAAACAGTAGCCTCCAAGGTTTTCTCTGTTAAAAGCCCTTTGGTATCAATGACTTTTGTTTCCGGAAGATAAGCACTCAGTTCCCTGGCAGCTATAAAAACCTCTGGGTATTGGTTTTGATCATAGATATCTCTCAAAAGATCCACATCCAACTCCCCGTTATAAACCAGGGAAAATTCCAATGGAATACCATCTTCTTCCTCCACATGAAGCCCAATTCCTTTTCCTGCATTCAACCTTTCAGAAGGAATACTCTGATAGATCTTTACTGCCTCTTCTGCACTGTGGATATCCTCCCTGTATTCTCCATAGCGGTTAAATTCCATACATTCTGCCACATAATACGTTGTCAAACGTCCGGTGGCATTCTCGCCCATCTCACCTTTTTCCACGTAGCAATACCTCCTTTTTATGCACAAAAAAAGCACTACCGTTTTTAGCGATAATGCTCTTTGTGTTACTTCTTATTTTCTTTTTAAATGATACAGCCATGCTCAATCAGCTTCTGCTGTCTGGTCGTTAAAATAGAATATTCAAGGCTTTCCCTGTCTTGATGCAAGTAAAAACAAACAGGTTCCCTTAATTTGCTCTTTTTCGGAACAAGCTCAAAGGCAAATTGCCCACTGTCAAACCGGGCACCATCAAAGTATCCCTGAATAAACCGTTCTTCCGTATTCCCACTATGTAGCAATTCATCAATCATTACTACACCGATATAGTGTTTTTCCCTTAGCGAAGCCTCAATCTCTGCAAGGTAATCAAAAGGAGGCTCGCTAGTCTTCATAACCACAAGAATATTTTCTTTTTCTTCACTTATCACAATCATATCAAAGTTATTCATCTAACTTACTCCTTTCTCCTAATTTCTAAATCACTTCATAATATTCATCAATAATCGCCAATGCTCTTTTAATCAAATCATGAGCACCTTTTATATCCAGCATCTTTGTAGTATCAATTGGTGCTGTAGGGTCATCCCAATGTTCTATTGGATGGCGATTGCTGTTATAAAACGTATAAATATTTCCAATATACTTTACCTGCTCAGGCTTTGCATTTCCATATCTCTCTGGTTTCAGCTTATATTTTACACCTATTTTATCAAACATATCAAAATGATTTTCTTTGATGTACTGCGCATTTGGTATAATACCACATTCTATTAATGCTATTTTTAATTGTGCTTCTACAACACGAATTGCCGGCTGAGCCAAATATGTTCCATCAAACATATCATCTGTGACCTTTAAATTATACACAGCCTGATGAAGAGATCTTTCCATTTTCTTAGACGGTAGCTTATCATAAGCATTTGGCATATAAAACTGAAATTCAGAGCGAACCTCGTCTTTATCTATGTTAAGATTATATGTGTCATTAAAAATTTTAGGAATTTCTTCTACTTCTATTAATTCAGTAATATATCCAATAATAGTAGAAAATAACACTTCTGGTCTTCCTTGCATTACTACTTTATTATGCTTTTGATAATGTGTCACAACTACTCTATCTTTACTTTTGTTACATTTTAAAGAAACTGCTTTTCCATGAGCAATCTTTTTTTCATCTATAATTAGATTGTCTTTTCCAATTTCATCAACAGCAAGTGCTATAACTGTTGACAAATCTTCATCTGAAATTCCCTCAACTGTAAACCAAAAATCGCCTCTTTTAACTTTAGGAATCCCATTACCTTCTGTTAAAGCAGCTTTGGCTAATTTATCTGCTTCTTCATTATAATGATCTCCAGAATGAGCTTTTACCTTTTGATAAGAAATTTTTAGAATATCTGATTTACTCTTCATAAAATTTGCATATTTCTGAGTAAGTGTATTCTTTGCCTTCCATTCTCCTTGAGCCCACTTTTCAATTCCTTCATAATCATAACGAAGTTCTAAGTTATGATAACCATTCTTAATTGCCCATTGTACTGCATACATAGCACCAAGCATTTCACCAGCAACATTTCTAATTGCTAAAGAGTCCGGTTCATTTCCATTTCCTGATTCTCTAATAGTTTCTCCTCTTGGTGTAAGAATAATACACCCAAAAGCATATTTTCCTATTTTCTCATCAAAACTACCATCTACATATACAACTAACTGGTTTGTTGTGTTCTCTTCTATATCTACTTTTTTAATTTCTTGTATCCTATTCTCTAAATAGTTTTTCGCTTCCTCTTCTGTTTCAAAACCTTTATACTCTGCTCCCGGATATCCACTTACCGACTCTTTACACTCATTCCATGAATAAAACAAACCGGTTTGCTTACCCTTTTTTACAGCATAAACTTTTTTCTTTGCCATGTATACTCCTTCAAGATTTGGGATTATAGCATAATACAACCTGTTCGTCAAGAATTTTATGTTTACACTTTGACGATATTTGTCTATTTAGCTACTTTTATTTTCTGTTTCTTATTTTATTATACATGTTCTGTCAAAACCAGTCAATGTATTTCACTGTTGCAATAATTAATGTACCTTCTCTTTCTCACTCTTTACATAAGGAAGAGATTGCTCTGCTGCTACTTCTTCCATTTGAAAGTATTCTGGCAGTATGTTTTCTTCCCTGAAACTAAAATACCGGTTCTCAGCCACCACGATATGATCCAACACCTCAATCCCCATAAGATTGCCGGCTTCTGCCAATCGCTTTGTCACTTCTATATCATGCCTGCTTGGTTCTGGATCACCGGAAGGGTGGTTATGTGCCAAAATGATACTGCTGGCATTGGATAAAATCGCAGATTTGAATACTTCTCTTGGGTGAACCAGTACACTATTTAACGTTCCCATACCTACTACGTTGACATTAATAACCTGGTTTTTTGTCCGAAGGTTTAAAATACAGAACATTTCCCGGTCACAATCTTTTAAAAAATCCTGAAAGAGTTCTGCCACATCACAGGGATTTTTTAATTCTTTACTACTGTATAGAGGAGGTTCTTCCACCAGGCGTATACTTACCACATCTATTTTATGTGTCTTCTCCATGTTCTTCCTTTCCAAAACAAATCTCCAGCATAATTCCCTCCGGCAGATTTTTTAAAAGTCTTTCCAACTGTTCTAAATTCATTTCTATTTGATATGTTTCAGCCATTCTGCCACCTTTCCCATGATATACAAAAAGAGTGCCTGATAAAAGAACTGCACTCTTTTTGTCCTATCCTTTTTCTACTTTACCGACTTATAATTTTTGCTGTTGCCTAATTTTTTCTCGTCTGTCATACCTTTTCCTTTACAGATAAAAGAAAAAGTTCCTTTCAGATTACATTACTCCTGCTTTGTCTGCAACGCCTTTTCGTGAAGGTTGGTATTGAAAAGCGCATACAGCGGATTGGCTTCTTTTTCCATACGGTTATCAAATGGAATACAGGTATTTCCATACTTAATGATCCCCGTACCGGAAGGAGAATTATCTACATATTTTAATTGTGCTTCTGGAATTCCTGCTGCAGTGGATAATTCCTGACTGTCTACATTGGACTGCTTTAACAGGGCAATAAACTCACTGTTCCCCAGCATGGTCATGGCTGTATAGTTCTGCAGCATATCAACCAAATTTTGGGTGATTCCTGTGCATAGTCCCCCTTGCTTCCTCACTTTTTTCCAGAGGCTGAACAAAAATTTCGCACTATACTCCCGGTCAAGAACCGTATGGAACTCATCTATATAAAGCCAGGTTGCCCTTCCTTTCTTTGCGTTTTCTGCAATCCTGGCACTGATATTTTCCAGCATGACCAGAGTGGAAATGGCTCCCAGCTCTTTCCCCAGGTCCCTGGTACCATAGACAATGAACCTTGCCTGTACATTCACATTGGTATGGTTATTGAAAATATTTAAAGAGCCATTTACAAACAGCTCCAACGATAAAGCAATGTCCTTTGCCTCTTCTTCTGGCTGCTCCAACAATAACTCATAAAATTCTGACATGGTAGGGATATGCTTTTCCCTTGCCTTTGCAATGTCGATATACAGCTTTCGTACACAACGGTCTATAATGGATTTATGGCGGCTGTTTAGATTATCCCCGTAACATTGTTCACACAGCCCCAGCATAAATTCCCCTTTATCTCGGATATATCCCTGGGAATCGTTTAAATCCAGCGCCCAGACATCCATCTCCAAAGGATTGATGTAATTCTTTGTATAGGTAGACAGGTTAATGATTGCCGCCTGGTTTCCCAGGGCTTCTGCAATATCAAAATATTCCAGTGTCGGATCGATACAGATAATATCATCATCTGTTCCTAAGAACACCTGCAGCATTTCCGACTTACTGAAATAGGATTTTCCGGAGCCGGGGACACCGAATACCATTCCATTTCCATTTGCCAGTTTTTTCCGGTTTCCAATGCAAAGGTTATGAGAAACCTGGTTAATGCCATAGCAGACGCCGGACTTTTCGTTTAATTCCTGTACATTAAAGGGAAGAAGGGCTGCAATATCCCTGGTGAGCATGGTCCGCATTGTGCTGATCTGCCGGTTTCCCACTGGAAGTATGGTATTCATAGCTTCCCTCTGCTGATAATAGTGGGTTTCAATCTGGCACATGCGTCCATTGCCGATATTTTTAATGGTTTCGGTTACACTGTCTAACTCCTTCTTGTCCTCTGCCATGATCAAGAAATTAACCCCTGTATAAAACAGGTTCTGGTCATTTTCCCGCACGTCGTCCATAAGATTTACAATCTTCTCCTTCTGGACTTTCTTGATATGAGAAATGTCACTGGAAAAGTCGTTATTTTTATTACGGACTCTCTGCTGCTTTAAAATATCATTTTCAATGCCCAGATATTTCTTCTGAAGAACCTTATTTGCCAGTTCTTTTGGTACTGGTACAATGCAGATTGTAGTGATGCTATGAACCGGAAGACTGGTAATCTCATTTAAAAAGGTATCCGATAAAGAAGACGGATATTTTTTAATGAATAATGCCCTGCATTTTTTCCGTTCCGTTTCAAAATAACCTGGGTAAAACTGCATATACCCTGGTGAAATATCATTTTTAGGATCACCGCCCTTTTTTAACGCCTGTCTGAAATCAAAGGAGAATTGTTCTTCTTCCCCTATACGGTAAAAATTGAAAAGTACCCGCAGCCGCTCTTCTGCATTTAATTCTTCAATGCAGGAACCAAGTTCTCCAAAGTTCTGTTTTAAGGTAGCTTCAAAAGTGGCAAAAAATGCTTTTGCCTGTTCGTAGGATTTCCGTTCTACACATACAGTCAGCAGTTTTTCCTGCTCAATCCCCTGCCTTCCATCTACAATGCGCTTTTCAATAATCTGATTATAACTTCCACGCAGCCAGTTAAAACCATCTCCTTTTTCCTGGAAAAGTACATGCTCCCGGAAATCCTGCATATTTTTATTCCGATTAAAAATGGTAATAAGAAAATATATATCAATGGCATTTACCGTCTTACAATACTGCTTTAAAATCCGCATCTGTTCTTCTGCACCTGCGGTTACATAGTTAATATCCAAAAAACGGTATGTCCTGGAATATATCCCCTTCCCTACTTCAAAAATGCCATTTTCTGCAATTCTCCCAATCCCCATGACTTCCTGAAGATATTTCGGGGATTTTACTGCTTTATCTGCTTTTTTTAACTGGTCAAACTTATCTGAAAAAATTGACAATCTCTAATTTCCTCCTTTCAGGCAGATGGGACCACAAACACAGCAGCTTCCATCTGCCGCTACATGTCTGTGTATCCCTCTCCTGAAATGGAGAGCAGGCGCTATTTCACGCCTTGATTGAATATTCTGGTCAACGGTACATCTTATACCACACCGCTGCTGCCGCACCAAGTACAATCATCACTACCGTTACAATTCCCATACGGATTGCCTTCTTTTTCACCACGTTGACATCACCACCTTTCTTCTCTTTTTTATGTTCCTTTTTCCTTTGCTGTACTTCCCGTTCTTCTTCCTGACGGGTTTCCATATAAATCTGTTTCAGTTCCTGCACCGATTCCGTAGAGCCATACACCAAAGGGCGGTTAAAAAAGGAAAAATAAATCATCTTCCCTGCAAACTGCCAGAATGTCAGCCCATGATAGTTATAAAACCCAGTCAGTGCCAGAGGTACAACAAAAGGGGTTGCCACATAACAGCTCAAAGTAATCCCGATTTTTTCATACAAAAGCAGGACAATCCCAGTTCCTACGCCCAATGCCAATGCCGAAAACAAAAACTGTTTTGCTGTAAGTCCTAGAACCAGGGATTCTTTATAATGCTGTAGGTCCTCACTTAATTCAATCTCCATACATAACCTCCTGTATCTGTTTTTTATCTGCTCTGTCTTCGCTCTTCCTGCATGGTTTTCTGTAATCCATGTTGATTGCAAAAGGCGGCAACCCCAGCCTGGTCAAACTTACGCAGCTCCTCCAGATGAAATTTCACCACCGCGTACTGCCCCATACCGGATTGTGCCTTCCAGGGAAGCAAAGTTCCCAGTCCATGCTCCTGAATAAATTGGATATTTTCCTTACTAAAATCACCGCTGATACAGGCAGTTCCAGGTTCCAGGCAATATCCGGGAAGGTTTACGGTCAAATCTGAAAACGGTTCCCACGCCCCATCTTCCTTACTATACAGTTCCACATAAAGGTTCTGGTTCATTGCGTAATAATCTACCCGCAATGCCAGTTCTTCGGTTTCATACGCCCATTGAAAATCTGCTGTTTTGATTTCCTTTTGAAATTCTGGATTTTTTACTTCTCCCCGTTCCTGGTATGCCTGCTCATAGGCTGCATATCCCTCCGGGTCCAATTTCTTTAAAGTTTCTTCCTGAAATTCAAACAGTGGATATTCCATACAACCAGAACAGCAAATTTCTTCTTTTAACTGTCCAAGCCCGTTTTTTTTGATAAATTCTACGATCTGCTCCAGATCATAGCCTGGGAGCAAAAAGGTCTGGTTCTTTTCCAGCGGAATTCCCATATCTGTGGTCAATTCAAAAAGTTTCCATATCTCTTCCTCTTTTTCCGTAAACACACAAACTTTGATGTTTTTATCAGCCGGATAAGTTGCAACTTCCAGCCAGACCTCATAGATCTCCCCATTGCCAAAATCCAGGCTGAGTTTTTCTTCCTGTTCCATTTACATATCCTCCCTTCTTACCGGCTCCTGCTCTTTGCAGACAGAAGCCTTTCTTTTCCCTTTTCAAAATATTCTTCATTAATTTCAATGCAGATTGCATTCCGTTCATTTAAAAGTGCTGCTTCCCCCAGGGAAAACGAACCTGCAAACTGATCCAGTACCCACTCCTTTTCTTCTGTTACAAATCCAAGGATCTGCTGCAAAAGTTGCACTGGTTTTTCTGCCTGATGAATACGGGAGTTTTTCCCTGGCGGTTCAATGTCAAAGACCGTTGGAAGCATTCCCCTGGCGCCTGACATATAGTGGGATATTCCTGGCTCCGCCTTATCCTTTTTCGCATCTGGGCGTAAATTCCTGGCTTTTCCTTTCGTAAAAAATGCAATCTCTTCCGTATTTTTAGATTTTCTTCCCGTATTGGCAACGAAATTTCCTTTTTTCCAGGCGACTTTTGCATAATATTCAAGTCCTGCTTCTTTCGCCATTTTTTTCATCTGATAGAGGTATTCATAATTTTCCCCATTTTCTTCCGGCATGAACTCTACCAGAAAACACCCTTTTTTCAACACCCGGTATTTTTCATCAAAGTCTTCCTGCGTATATTGAAAACATTCATAGGCGGCAAAATCCCGGTTTCCCCCTTTCAGGCTTTTTTTCAGGTCATAAGCATGGTCTGTAATAATGGCATCTATACTGTTATCTTTTAAAAAGCTCAAATCCCTGCCATTTCCCTGAACCAGCATACAAGTTACCTCTTCTCCGTCCTGTTCTTTGGTAACCGTATAGACTCCTTTGGCTATCCTGGAAAAAAGCCCCTTTTCTATTCCCTCATAAATTCTTGCCCGGATACTGGGTTCTTTTACCTCTTTTACCTGTTCTACACAAGCCACTGCTTCTTTAAGGCTGAAGCATTCTGCGTCCTGAAAATATTCAAATAGTGTCATCTGTATCCCTTTTTCCTGCACAATCCTTTCCTCCTACAATCCCAGTGCCCTGGAAGTCAGGTTCTGCGCTCCTTTTACAGTGCCTACCGTCAGCGCAACCGTAAAGGTCATTTCCCCCAAATAAATCAGGGTTTTGGCCCAGTCCTCATAATCTCCGGTAAAGGTCGGAAGTCCGGAGGAAATAAACTGGTTACACAAAAGAATTGCCAGCGCCATTGTGACTGCCTCAAAAACGACACTGATAAAATATTTCATATAGGCTACAAAGGTATTGCTAAGCCCCCGGTTTCCAGCCAGGGTACTGCTGGCAATCGCCCCAAAAGGTACAATTACCATAATTTTCAAAAAGCGGAAATAAACATTGTACAGCAGGAAGAAACCACAGATAATAACGATTAAAGACAGGAAAACAGCAAGTATCAGGAACACGATACTGGTTCCAAATCCCAAATCTTTGATCACTTCTGCCTGCGCCGGGTCAATGGATAACTCCACACTCTGGTTTTGCCCCAAATGCCCCACCAGGTTTCCACAGGAAGTAAACAGGGCTTTCATAATGGTAATGTTATAAGATACCAGCCACTGTGCAATGGCAACCCGGATAAACATACGGAGGATTGCTTCAAACCGGATTTCTTCCCGGATATCTACCGACTCTGCACAAAACCCAATGACGAAAAAAAGGACTACCAGGGCAGAGCCTATCCCAACAAAAAGGGGTTCAATCCCTTCAATGATCCCCCAGGGCCCGCCTCCTTTGAACCCGGTAGGGGACTGTCCTAAAAGTTCAAATACGAGGCTGACCTGGTTATTCCAAAATCCAAACACGATTTCCAAAAGTGCAAGGATCGCCTCTCCTAAATTAAACATCACTTCACCTCTCTTCTTATCTGCTTATCTCAAAAAGAAGAATGGTTTTAGCTAATTCCCAGGAAAGTAAGAACGGAGGAAATGGCTGCCATAATAAGCCCTGCAACAATTCCTTTAATGGCACTGTTCATAGAAGAACTGTCCTGCTGTTGGTAAGCCTGTGCAAATTCCATCACGTTTTTTGCCAGGATAATCACACCCACCGCACCGATAATACTGATCACCAGTGTCTTTAAATTCATAAGCGGCTGTGTTACGTCACTTACCCCGGAAGCCATGACAGTCTGGGGGAACAGGGAAACAGTGGCAGCGCTTACTGCCAGGACTCCCAGTAGAGATTTTTTCAAGCGGTTCTGTTTCTTTCTGATAACCTCTTTGATCTTCATATCTTTTTACTCCTTTTCATGTGATTAATACCGCATTACGCAAAAAGACAGATTTTTGAAAACCTGCCCTGCGTAATGCAAAAACTACAGGTTTCCAAAAATCTGCCTTCTTTAATCCGAGGCTGTTTCTTTTGTAAATTTTTTACGGATTTCCTTCATCTTTTCAGCACTGTTTTTTGTATCTGCCATTTGAAGGATTTTATCATACGAAATTCCAGCACCAATGGCAAGCATGATTTCTCCCAACTGTTCCTCATTATAAACATGGCTTTCCAATAATTCAGAAAGTTTTTCTTCCTCTGTCTGTACCGGTTTTTCCGTTTTCTTCGGCGGCCTCACCTCCTCTACCGTTCTCTTCTTCTGGTTCTCTTTCAGCTCTTCCTCCGAAAAAATCTTCTTAGGAATAGGCTCATAAGAAAAAATTTCATCAAAAGACAGTTCCACAATCTGAACATCTTCTCCCTGTTCCTTTTTCTTCTTATAATAATCCAGGGATTCTTCACTTAAAATCTGTACCGCCTGTTTTTGGGCAGCCATTCTGTCATGGATATAAGGCGCAGCCCCGCCATCTTCTGTTTCCGAAAATCTGGAGTGTGCAAAAGTATTGTATTTCTTATCAATAATAGGATCACAACCCCTGATTAACAAAATACACTCTGAGTTATCCAGCTTTCGGGTTTCGTCCGGTGTCAAAAGCTCACGCCCCAGCACATCATAATTCCGGGAACTGCTCCCTTGCCGGCCTTTGGTTTCCCCACTGCTTTTTTTATCAATGGTTCCTTTTCCCAGGGACTCACTGATATACTTATGCGTGGACTGTTCATTCCCACCAAGATATACCAGAGAATCACAATTACCCGGTATGGTTTCCCAGGTTTTCTCAAACAAAGCCTTGATCTGGGCAAGGTTTTGGATAAAAATGGTACATGAAATATTCCTGGAACGCATGGTACTAAGGAGGCTGCAGTAGTCATCTGGCAATGGCACGTTGGCAAATTCGTCCAGCATAAAATTGACGTTAATGGGAAGTTTTCCATTGTAATGGAAGTCTG
Source organism: Coprococcus sp. AF102-57 (assembly GCF_027686195.1). Classification (NCBI taxonomy): domain Bacteria; kingdom Bacillati; phylum Bacillota; class Clostridia; order Lachnospirales; family Lachnospiraceae; genus Coprococcus; species Coprococcus sp. AF102-57. The sequence goes on from NZ_JAQCSY010000018.1 coordinate 50,661, forward strand.
CCTGGTAATACAATTCCTGGAAAATCTGGGAATAAAGCATACCAATTAAAAAGGCATAACTCTTATCCGAATCCGGCGTTACACAAAAAAGTGCAGTCTTCCGGTTTCTGTCCCCGTCAACACCAAGCCCAATCTCCTCAATCTCCATTTCATCATGATCCAGAATCCGCAAAATTTGTGGGTTCTGTAACAATCCCAGCCTTGCATTTGCGGAAATGATGATACTCCTTACCGTATCTCCGGCACCCCGGACCACTTTATTATACTGGATTAAAGCAGGGTGATTGCTTCCCTTTTTTCTCTCCAGTCTGCGGAAACGCCGGTCTAAATCAGAAGGGGAACCGTCTGCATGGACTTCCGCCTCATTCAAAAGCTGCAGAACCATACGGAAATTCCTTTTCTCCATTTCACACTCCTGCCACACATAAAGAAAAATGGCCTGCAAGTACAAAGACTCGGCTTTCTCCCAGAATGGATCACTGGGCTGTGCGTTTTTCGGTGTGGTATTATTGATCAGGTTGGTAACCAGTTTTACAATATCTGTTTCAGAGCGGATATAGCGGAATGGATTATATCCGTTAGACTGCTCCATTTCCACCAGGTTCAGCACCCGTATCCGGTATCCATGCGCTTTCAGCATACCTCCGCAGCATCTTAAAATCTCCCCTTTGGGATCTGTAATGATCTGGGAAGCCCTGCTTAACTGAAGGAGATTGGGTTTCACCATGAACAAGGTTTTTCCAGCGCCGCTTCCTCCGATTACCAGGACATTTAGGTTTCTCCTGGTCTTTCTGGTATTCATGGACAGCCTGACATTCTGGGATAAGATCAGGTTATTGTGTTCATCTTTATCCGCAAACTGCTTTGCCACTTTTTTCGGATCTGCAAAAACAGCGGTACCAAATTCCTGTCCCGGCATATAGTTTTTCCGGCTGGTGACATACATGACCATACCAATCACATATACAAAAATCCCCAAAATGATTGCTTTTAAGGAAGTTTCGTTCCAATAATTGGCAAACGGGGCTACCATCACCTGATCCAGACGGTTTAAAAAATAATTGATATCCTTTCCGGGCTGATAACACACGTTCAAGAGATAACCTCCATAGCCGGAAGCTATGCCACCAATAAGATACATGCCCCAGGACTGTTTCTTCTTTTTCTGAATTGCTCCGGTTCTCTACCTCCTTTGCCCCTGTATGGTTCTTCTCCCTGCTTCCAGGTTCTGTTGTGCCTTCCTGTAATTCTGCTCCCTTCTTCTGCGTATCTTTTCCTGCTCCTGTCTGGCGCGTTCCCTGTGTACCGGGTCATAGCTTTCCCTATATAAATCTTCCCCCGAAGTTTTTCTAAGAAAACGGTCCTCCAGGTCTAAAATTGCATACTCCTTCTTCTTTTCCAATCCTGCAAAAATCGTCTTATGGTCATTAATCCAGCTAATTTCCGATTTATCCAGCCAGATAAATTCATTCTTACGGTACGGAATCCTGGTTTTGATATGATGCTCTGTTTCTTCATATACCAGCTTCTGGTCTATGGTAATGGCATTCACACCTGGATTGTTCCGTTTCTCCTTTTGGATACGCCGAATGACCTGCATCTTTTCTTCTGTTTCCTGGCTGCTTCCAGTGCTGCGTCTTTTGGCTTCCTCTTCCCCAAACAACTGTTTCCACTGCTGGGAATCTACCAATTCTTCAACCTGTTCCGGTGTCCTGGTCAGTGTCACCGTACCTTCCTTCCCTTTCTCCAAAATCCCCTGTTCTTCCATGTAGCAGATAATCGGCCAGATCTGAAGCCAGGTCATATTCAGACGGGAACGGACATCACTGATCTTCTCCACCTGGTTTTTCGCCAGCTCCCGCGCAACCAGTTCACACTCCTTCGACTCCGGCAGGGCAGGCTTTTTTACTTCTTCTACCAACTGCTCTACCTTATCCGGCTCTGCATTTTCATAGTATTCATCTAACGTCCCAATATTGGAATGTTCAATTTTTGCCATCATGGACTGAATACGGGGCGCTGCCTGGGAATGGAACAAAATTTCACTCATACCGTCCTTCTCATTTAAATCCGGCAAAATGGAATATAAAATCCCATACTTATTTGCCAGGGCTTTTACCCGCTCCAGGTCTTTTGTTTCAAAACGGAAAACCTGTAAATCGCCTCCCATTTTCAGGAGCTTTTGTACAGAAGTTTTCCCTGACAGTTTTTCCTGATCCAGAACTTTTTTAAATACCGCACAAATATCTTTTACAAACTGCCAGCCTGTATTTCCCATTTTCAGAATGATTTCTGCGCCTTCAAAGGAAACTTTAATAATCTGCGCCGCATCTTGTATTTCACTCATGCTCTCCCTCCTATCCCATTGCCCTGTCCTTTTTTACTGGAACAGCCGCCTTTATTTTTCCTTCTGTAAGCATGGCTTCCAGGTCATACTGGATATTTTCCTGTTTTAAGAGAGCCTCCAGCATGTGGTTTGCTTTTTCCTTTTCATAGGTCATATATTGAAGCTGAAAAATATAATTCTCAATCTGCAAAATATTTTCCGGAACCTGAAAAAACGGTTCAAGGTAATGGGAAAGGATACGCTCTTTTTCTTCCTTTCCTGCATGAGGCGCCTGTAACTGCAAAATAATTTTTTCTACCTCTTCCATAGACTCCTTATGAAAAGCAATACGGTACAAATCCTGTTTCTGCTCCCTGGTAAGAAAGGGCTGTTCCTTTTCGGCAGCTTCCAAAAGGGAAAATGTTTTTACCACATGTTCAAGTTCTGCCATTTACACACCCGCCTTCCGTTTCCGCATCAAAAGGATAATTTCCCGCATTTTTTTCATTCTCTCCGGTGAAGGGCTGTTCTCCATCACCTGCAGGATTTCTGCATCTGCCAGCCCGCTTTCTACGCACTGGCGGATTTCTTCCAACTGCTCTGCGGACAGGTTATATTCCAGGATCTTCTCCACAACACTTTTCGGTACTTTTTTCCCAAGCATGGCAATCCCAAGCATCCGGCGCTTACTTTTTTGCAGCCCTTCTGCTGTTTGTATGCTTTTTTCTTCCAATACCACTTTTGTTTCCCTGGAAGCAGCTTCTGTCTTTTCCCTGTGTTTTTCTGCTTCTTTTTTCAGATCCTGAATTTCCTGCTCTTTCTTTGCCAGCTTTTCTTTTAATTCCTGTATGTTTTTATCTTTGTATTGCAGGTTCTCATACAGGTCTTTGATCTCCTGGTTTTTCTCTTCAACAACATGCTCCTTTACCAGAGAGGACAAGGCTGTAAAACGGTCATTGCTTTCCCGAAACTGCTGAATGGATTGTTCCATGATCCCCATAAGATTTTTCATATAAGAACGCATTTCTTCATCTTTCGGAACCTCTTTTTTTGCCTTTGACTCTTCCAGTTGTATCCGCATAGTCCGCATACGACTGGCCGGCAGTTCATTTCCGGCATAGGTTTTCACCTCTTCCAGATCCAGCCCGTTTTTTAAGCCCTCTACGATTTCCCGTACCTGGAACTGGTTATAATTTCCTTCACATAAAAAGTCGATTTCCCCAATCCCTTCCATAAGCCCTATGATGATTGCTTTCATCACCGGGGCTTCCTGGTTGCTCTTAACTACCTTCTGGATATCCGAAACAGGAAGACCAAAATCCAGCCCCATAGAAACTGCGTCTATCTGTTCCTCTTTTAAAACTTTCCGGCATTCTTCCAGATACCGTTGTCCTTCTACTGTCATTTACCCTCCTTTTCCTCTGCCCCTCGCAGACGGTTTCCTATTCTTTTCCTTCTGCTGTGCTTCCAACTTTTCTTTTTCTTCTGCTTTTTCACGCAGACGCTCTGCAATCCTTTTTTCTTTTAAGATTTTTTTCCGTTCGATCCGCAAACGCTCCTCTTTCTCAAAGAAATAAGCGTCTGTCTGTTCTGCCTCAGACAAGGAATATCCCATTTCTTTTAACTGCCCAAGAAGGTTTTGGTATGTCTGGTGGTCTTGAAAAAATTCCTGATACCCTTCCTGATAAAGTTCTGCTTCCATCTGTTTTTCCTGCAGCTTATTGAGAAGCAGAAGCATTTCCTCATAAGGAACCATTTCTTTTCGTAGCTGCTTTCTTGCCCTGCTGTTTTCCCAAAGCTGTTCCTTTGTTGCATCAGAAATGGCTTTCAACTGCGCCTTATCCTGTATGCGATAAGCTGCCAGAAAATCAAATTCCTCCTGCAATTTTTTCAATTCATGGATTGCTGCCCTGTATTTCCAGGTTTTAGAGTCTGCCATTGGTTTCCCCTGCCGGTACCTGCGAAGAAAACGTTCCTTCTGGTATCTGGTCAAATGCCGCTCCCGGTATGGGATAAACACATACGTCCATTCTACCGGTATCTCCTCTCCGGTCATTTCCGGGATTGGAAGGCGTCCAAAACGCTGCCGAAGCCTTTCCTCTGTATATTCTTCCCCTAGCTGGTCAAGCCGTCTTGCCCTTCCTGCTCCGGGTTCCCGAACAGAAAGGTGCTTTCTCCCCCGCAACTCATATCCCATGCTGAAAAGATTTTCAAGAAACTCCTCATAAGAACCTGCGTCCTGTAATGCCTGGTCCACATCTCTTCTGATCCGCCTGTCCCGTTCAGAAAGAGATTTTTCTTCCTGTCCTTTTTGTTTGCGTTTTTCCTTTACTTCTTCCAGCTCCAGCACAGATAAACCATGCTCCCTGCATATCCGGTTGGTCAGAGGCTGGATACTGTTTTCCCAATCCCCGTTTTTATAATCGTATTTATATCCCGTAGTACAGCGTACTGAATTAAAAATAATGTGCCCATGAATATGGTCCGTATCATTATGGACTGCATAAACCGCTTCAAAATCCTTCCCAAGAAATTCTGCCACAAACTCTCCTACCACTTGGAAGGCTTCTTCTTCCGAAACCTCATCTTCCTCAAACGAAAGAATGAAATGGTAGCCCTGCCTTTTATCCAGCTTTCCAAAATGACGTTTAGTATCTACCATCTGGGATAATGCCTGTTCAGGAATACAGTTATGTCCACAGACATAGCGGCCATGTTCTGTTTTCTCCGGGTTCATAATATAGCGAAGACCGTTTGCCAGATGTTTTGCCGGATAACCCGTTTTTGCCTGTTTCATGTGCAGGCACTTTGTAATTGCCATAACCTACAGCCTTTCCTGCACCTGGCTTACCAGTGTTTTTATCTGCTTCAAAAACACATACAGACGGTGTTTATCTTCCCTGGAATAAAGGGCGCTGTTATTGTTATGGGTAATCTGGTTGATGTTTACACCAATCCGGTTGATTTCCTGGTTCATGCGTTCCAGTTCCTTGCGGATTTCCGGGTAATCCCTGGGACGGTTGGTAATCAGCATACGAAGATACTGGGAATCAGAAAGCCCCATCTTTTCTGCCTGTTTTTGTAACTCTTCCAGCTCCCACCGATACAGCCGGATTTCTTTTCTACATTTCATTGTTTCTTTTTTCATGCTCCCCCTTTCCTTATCTTTATCACAGATTTCATCTACCGATTTCTACTTCAACGCTATCTGCTGTCAACTCCTAAGACCTGCTATCGGTCACTGTATAACTTCCCGGCGTCCGGACTGGCTATGCCAGTCCTCTGCAAGATACGGATTTTACCGTACAAAATCCCATCTTGTTAGGGGGCACCCCCTAATACCCCGGATAAAATAGATAGCACAACGCAGATACTGATAGCAGACCTGCGTTCCATATAGGGAAAAACCGATAGCAGTTCCAAACATCTGCTATCGGTTTTTCCACTTCCTACTTCTATTTCTGCTAACAAAACCCCAGTTCTGTTAGCAAATCTGCCAGCCTCCTGTGTCTGATGTGACAGCAGTTCTTCCATTCTGCTATCAACGCCTTTTGTACAGACTCCTTGCAAGCTGCTTCTTCTTCCGCAATTTCTCTCTTTCCAACAAGTATGGGAAGACTCTCTATGGACCATTTGCCGCTTTGGGTTTCTCTTATGAAATTATTGGTTTACCTGTTCTTCCAAACGCTCCAATGCCTTTTCAAAAGCTCCAATCCCACTGAAAAAGGAAGAAAGCCGGATATCCTCAAACAGATATGGCATGGCTTTGTATAGTTTCAGAAAAATATAGTACAGCACATCAACAACAATGGAATTTCCTGCCTGTTTGTAAAGCTGGCTGTTGCTTATGCCTGCTTCTTTTGCTTTCCAAAAATCCGCATCGGAAAAGCCCATAAGCCGGAAGCATTCTAAAGGTGTCAGCCTCCGGATACGGAACAAAGACTCTAAGCGGTGTATTCCATTTGATGTCGTAAGCGTAGGGCAGAGTTCCCCATGCTCCTGTACCCTTCCCCGTTTTTCCACAGACGGATAACTAAGATTTACAACACCATTTTCCAAACATTCCTCATAACCTTTCTGTGTCTTTTGACGTACCAGAATGATATTATCTTTTTGCACAGAAGTAAGGGTATGGCAGACTTCTTTTTCTCCCAGTTCCAAAGTCTGCACAATCCGGCCTTCCCGATCATACCTGCCCCGGATTGCTCCTGGACATTTTTCTACAATCTTTGGTTGGTCATGCCCTGCTAAAACCGCACCGCTGCTTCCTAAAGGGGAATAAATAACCCCGCTTGAACCATAGCCGGTATGAATATCTCCCACTTGAAGAATTTTGGGCTGCTGTCCGCCACCACCACAGGCAGTTACCGTAGGGCAGCACCCGTCTGGCAGATAAACCCGTCCAGTCTGTTCAAACACCCCTTTGATATTTCCGGCCCGTTTTACCCGGTTTTCCCGAAAAGCCTTCAGGCTTTTTTCGTCCGGCTCAAACAAAAGCGCTTTTCTCTCTTCCATATCTTCAATCAAGCGGCGTACTTTTTCCTGGGATAAGTAGTATTTTTCCTCTACCGTATCCTCCAGAATATCCATAAGGCACTGGAAGGACTCCAGCGGTTCCGGAAACTGGAATGTTCCATTATCCATTTCCTTCTGTATCAAAATCAGATATACCCGTTCCCTGTTCTGTGGTATTCCATAATGCTTTGCATTAAGAACACTCCAATAGGTGTGGTATCCGTATTCATGCAGTTCTTCTTCAAACAACCGGAATGTGGTATCCCGGAATTTTTTTCCTACAATATTTTTTACATTTTCGTAAATTCCCCATACTGGTTTGACACCCCGTATCATACGGAGCCACTCCACCAGAAGGGAAGAACGTGTTTTATCAATATCATGGGAACCACACATGCCGCAGGCGTCCCTTTTGGAATAATGTACCTGCAGAGGGTTATACTCATACCCGCAGCTTCGGCATTTCCAAACCGCACCTGCCTGCTTGCCTGCCAGGGAAAAATCCTGACAGGGGCTTCCGCCACAGATCATGTTAAACGGTTCAATCTCCCTTTCGTCCACTTTTGTAATATCTCCCAGATTCAATGTTTCACTTGTACCATGAATCGCACAATAACTCTTTGCTGCATATTTATCAAACTCACAAAAATTCACCAAACTATATTTCATTCCTCATATTTCATGAGGTGTAGCTACACATTTTACCTAGGATTACTCACTTATTTCCTCCTGTCTCCTAAATTTTTTATAGTCTTCATGAGAAATCCACAGCTACAAACGAAATATCCATCTGGCATTACCTTACAATCATAGAATCACCCCTTCCCGTATCCAGAGTTTATCCTTCTGTCAAAAATTCTGTTGGTCTGCACCACCTCCTTTCCTAACACTCCCACTTTCGGATTGGTTATTTCTTTCTCACCGCTCTTCTTTCCTGATGTTTGCCAGCACCCTGGACACATACGCCTGCTTGGGTATCCCCATGCGGTATCCCTGCCGCTCATAGCTCTCTTCGATAAACGCAACCCGTACACGTCCATGCAGTTTCCTCTTTCCTATCCACTGCACTACTTTTTCCATCTCCGCTTCGCATTCGTCGATCTCCCATTTTTTGAAACATTCCTCATCATAGCTATTTTCCAAAAGAATACCCTCCTATCTTGCCTGTGCTATCTGGTATGATACTATGTTCCTGTGTCCTACCATTTTTTCTATCTTTTGTATGTTTGTCCCTTTTGTTTCAGTAAGAAGCGGCCTTTCCTTTTCTACCAGGCTGGAAAGCTCTTGGTTTTCCTTTTTATACTGCAAAAAAGCATTATAGTCTTTTCCCATAGGTGGAAGACGTACAAAAACCTCATACTCCATAAGGGTATATTTTCTTGCCAATTTTTTTGCCGCTTGTCTTCCCGGCAGGTCATTATCCAAACAGAACTGTATCTTCCTGATATGAGAATAATCTTTTAAGAACTTTTCCAAAGGACCATCGGAAAGCATTCCAAGTACCAGGATATTGTTCTGATAATCTTCCCGCAGTTCCATATCGGACATGGCATCAATGGCCGCCTCATATACATAGAGCATATCACTGTTTTGGTCTACCAGATTAACCCCATAAGTTTTGTCATTCCCCGTAACATCTCCTTTAAAGGGTTTTCCATATTTATCCAGGGTTCCCCTCTGGCTGGCAAAACGTGGGATACCTTCCGTATCTTTTCCCACAAAAACCAGGTTATGGTACGTTCCGCTCTCATACAAAATCCCCTTTTTTACCCAAAAATCAATCATCTGCTTTGACAGCTTCCGCTGTTTTATCAGATAGCCATATAACCGGCAGCTGGTTTCTGATTTTGAAGGAAGTACAAAAGGTTCTTTCGGTATGTCTTTTCTCTGTTTTGTTTCTTCTATTTTTTCAGCCTGTCTTTCCGGTTGAAATTTTTGCATGGTTTCAGTACGGATATATCCGGCAAACTCCAGCAGATATTTGACTGCCTCCACAAAATCCATGTTTCTGAAATATTCCAGAAAGTCAATGGTGCTGCCACCTACCCCCTGGCTAAACCGGCACCAGGAAGACCGGTTGAAGATCATCACAGAGTCCATACCCACTGCCTGATAGAACCTGCCTTTCCTTTTCAATGGAATCCCTATCTGCTCCGCCAAATCCACTAAATCCACTGCCTTTGCAATCTGAATTTCTTCAGCCGTAAATTTTCCCATACTGCACCTCTTCATATTTCATATCCAGATAATGTGCCATTTCCGGGTGCAGAGCTTCAAAAGCAGTCAGGTAGCGGAAACAGGAACTATACTCTCCCTGTCCGGTACAAAATTCCCGCAGGCTCTTTTTTGAATACTGGGCGGGCTGGTTACACCAACGACTTAGATTGATATACATTCCCTTATAAACCTCCGGCGCCCGTTCCCATGCGGCATAGCGCATCAAATAAGCCAGGCACTTATACCGCATCAAAATCTCAATCCGTATGAAAACGTCCCGAATATCCTTTGCCCAAAAATCTGCTTTCCAGGTTCCTTCCCAGTCATAGCCGCACAGTACATACAGCTTAATTTTCTGGTAAGAAACTGGGATCACTTCCCGCAAAAGTTCCAATTTTCTTACAATAAGTTCCTGATCTTTGATATGGTCAAAGGCAAAAATCATACCGTTATCCAATTTTCCAGATGCCAGAAGTTCCATCTGCCTTTTCTGCATAATCCTCAGATCCAGCCCCTGCCGGAATTGAAACCGCCTGCCTGTTTCCAGGACACTGGAAAAGATTTTTTCCCACCCTGCACAGGCAAAAAAGTTATCGTCCAAAAAGCATAACTTCTTTCTGGACGGGTCATAAAATTCTTCCAATGGGCTTGCTGGTGCTGCACCGGTGCTGTTTTTGTTTACACAGAAACTGCACTTCCGAAAACATCCCCTGGTGAGGAAATCAATGGAATACTCCGTATAAAATTGGAACTCTTTCTTCTTTTTCTCTCCTTCGCTATGTTCTTTTACCATCTGGTCATACAAATGATAGTCCGGTGTATGGTGTTCAATCGCTTCTGGAAGTACCGGTGCTTTATCGTAAAAAAATCCAGTCCCTCCATAAACGGTTGTTTCCCTCGTCAAAATATGTTCCGGCACAAAGGTATCCGTAAACACTTTTGATACATAGAGCCGGTCATATTCCCCTGCCTGGCTATAATCCAAAAGAAGCTCTGTTTCAAATCCCTGCTCCTTCCAATAAGCGGAAAGTTTCATACATGCCAAGTTAGGAAACCGGTGTCTTTTCCGGTATAAAAGATCTGCATCTATAATCCCTATCCTCAACGCCTGCTCCTTTCCATACGGGTAGTTCCGGTTTTCTTCTCCCCTTTGACTGCCTCTTTTCTTTCTTCCTTTTCCTTGCATTCTGCCGGGCAATATGATTTTCCATTTGCTTCCATGATTTCTGCAAATTCACAAATATGGAACACCCTTGCCCCTACCTGTGTGTGGTATTCATCAATATAGGTACAAACCCGTTCTTCCCTTTTTCCATCTGGATATACAATCTCTATGGAGTCCCCGTCTGCTATGCTGAACAGGGTATGATAATGGCTGTCAATAAACCGTATTCTTTTTTTCTCTTCCATGCTTCTCACCTCATATTGCCAAAGAAAGGACAGCCGCAGCCGCCCTTTCCCAAGTTTAAAAACTGATTTTTATTTTCTATGCCTTTTTATGTCTTTTTCTGTAATAAAGTAGGCCTGCTACCATACCTGCACTTACACCAAGAGCCAGCAAAGGCAGGAACCAGTTTGTATCATCACCCGTTTTTGGTCCTGGTTTTACGGTACCTGGTGTTTCTGGTATTTTTTTATTCTGGATCTCTTTTACCACTTCAATGACTGGTGTTTTATCATTCTGATAGGTAAATACGATTTCCCACTCTTCTTCCGTCTTCTCATATCCCTTTAAGGTGGCAGTTTCTTTCAGCACATAGGTGATCGGTTCTTTGAAAACACCATTTTCATAAGTTCCAATTGGAAGTAGTTCTGAAACTGCTTTTCCATCTTTTCCAGTCTTCAAACGTCCTACTTCTTTTCCGGTTTCCTTTTCCAGCAGAACAAATTCTACTCCCTCTAAAGCTGCTTTACTGTCTGTATCCGTTTTTACGATAACCAGTTGTCCCATAGCACGCTCATCTTCCATCTTCACTTTCTGAATTTCTCCCGTTTCTTCTACTGTAAACTCCACGTCATTGGCCACAATATATCCGTCAACTGCCGCCTCTTCGTGCAGGGTATAAGTGCCTACCGGAAGATACTCAATCAGGTGTTCTTCTCCTGTGGTCCAGGACTCTACCACTTCCCCGTCCTGATCCAGGATCTGCAGCTTCGCCCCTTCAATCTCCTTACCATCTGTAATATCTGTTTTAGAGATAGAAACCTTTGTATGGTCGTCCTCCATTTTCACTTTTTGTACGTCCCCTGTTTCTTCCACAACAAATTTCACATCTTCTGCCCGGACATATCCCTGTTCCGTAGGCGCCTGCTCTTCATGCAGTATATATTCCCCTGGTGCCAGTGCGTAGACTACATGAGCTTCTTTTTTTGACACCCACTCTTCTACCACTTTTCCTTCCTGATCCAGGATCTGCATTTTGGCCCCTTCAATTTCCTGTCCACCGGTTAAATCTACTTTCGTAAACTCCGTAATAGTAGGCTGATTAGAAATTTCTTCTGAAAAAGCGAGCAGTTCAAGGGTCTGGTCTGTATAAGACGCATCAAAGGAACACACCTCATCATTTGGCAGGTATCCCGGCTTATGCTCTACTTCCTGAATATAGTATTTTCCATGAGGAAGATCTGCCTGAAATACCAGCTTGCCCTCTTCATCTGTTGTTCCCAGTTCAATCAAGGCATCTTTTTCTACAACTACTTCCCCGGCAGCATTTTTGATATCCTCCTGCGCATACAGCCCGAATACCACTCCTTCCAGCGGTTTTCCGGTTTCTGCGTCTTTCTTCAGAAGACTCAGGGAAACTTTCTGTCGCTGATTGGTAAGTTCCATTGTTACATAATCCACTGCTACTTCCTGTCCCTTATATGCAATTTCAAATTCTTTTGCTTCCGGGTCAAGCACACAGTTCTGACCTGCCTTTTCTTCCACTACATAGTATTTTCCGATAGGAAGATTATTCAGGACTGCCTTTCCTTCTTTATCTGTTACCATACGGGCTACCAGGGCATCTTTTTCATATTTTACAATGCGGTTTCCTGCTTCGTCTTTCTGTCCGTCCGGGGTATAAATGGTTTTCTTTGCATGAATGGCAAATTCTGCACCTTCCATATTCCCTTCTTCATAGTCAAATTTATAACCTTTCTCTTTTTCCATGACTTCTTCCCCGGTGAAGAAACTGCTTACCTGATTTACGAAACCTACTACACCGTTTTTCATCTTCGTCAGGATCTTTTCTTCTACTTTAGAAGCACCAGAAAGTTTTTCTCCCTTTTTATGGATTGTAAGGCTTCCTACTGCTTCATCATTATACTGTTCAATGACAACAATAAATTTACCGGTTTCCTCTTCTACCTGGTGTACAGTATCAGAATTTACGGTAATAGTGATCGGCGCTTTCTTTGCCTCCTGGTATGTGCCTCCGTCTGCAACTTCATTCAGTGGAACTTCCTTTCCGTCTTTTAAGAGGGCATTTTCAAATCCTACCTGTACATAATTTTCCGGCGCTTCCACTTCTTCAATCCGGTAAGTGCCACATTTTAACTGCTCCGGTGTAATCAGGTATCCCTCTTCGTTGGTCCTGAACACAGATACCACTTCTTTTTTCGGATATCTTACGATCATTTCCACATATTTTTCTGCTTCCACATCATAAATCTTATAAGCTGCACTGTTATCCAGCACCGGCTTCTGCGTCTGGGCATCTTTTTTCACAATCTTGAAGTAATACTGCAAAGGACGGTCATCAAACACACGCCATACCTGGGGTTCCCGGCTGTCTTCTGAAATCTGTACGATAAATGGACGAATCCCTTTTAAATTTTCCGGAACTGTAGACTCAAACACCACATAGGTTCCATAAGGAAGTTCTGGACTCTTTAAATATCCTTTCTTATCTGTAAACAGCTCTGGTACCGTAATCTTTTTACCATTCTCCCAATAAGAAGCGGTTTCGTCTTTGCTGTAATCATAGGTGATAAAATCTTCCGGGGTATAATAAGAACCATTTCCCGGCTTCAAACTTCCATCTTTTACACCAGACAGCTCACTGATGAGGAATACCTTAAATCCAGCTCCTTCTACCAGTTCTGTTTCTGTCTGCTCCCCGTCTTCTGAGATCTTGATAAGCTGAAAGGCCTGTTTCTTTACAGTTTCCTTTACAGTTACTTCCCGGTGTACAATCTGTACCTCCTGTCCTTCATACGAAACCTCTACGGGATACTCTGTTTCATCTAACAGATACCCTTCTGCCGGCTCTATTTCTTTCACGAAATAATTTCCAAGATACAGGTTTTTGAAATCTACAGTTCCTTCACTGGAAATCGTACCCTGCGCTACAAGTTCCCCTTTTTTATGGACAATCCCATCTTTCTTATTGGGGTGTTCAATATCTTCTGCAGCATATAATCCGTATTTTGCCCCTACTAAGGTTGCATCACCCTGGGAAATAAATCCCTGGGAATCCTGATCAATCTTACTTACATGAACTTCTCCCCGTACTTCCTCATTTTTAAAATCATGAGAAAAAGTATATGTGTAGGTGCTGTCGTCTTTATATTCATAGAAGAAACGATACACCTCATCTGTCATATAATACTTATCCGGTGCCTGGATTTCTTTTACGCTGTAATGGAAATTCAAAGGAATATCCGCATGGAACACAGCCATTCCTTCCCTGTCGGAAACAGCACGTTCCACCAGGCTTCCCTTTTCTACAAGAACCTTTCCGTCTGCCGCTGTCAGGTCTTCTTCTGCATACAATCCAAACGTCGCACCCTCCAGGGTAACGTCATCATGTTTCGATTTTTTCACTACATTTACGGAAATCTCCGGTCTTGCATTGGTAAAAGTGGTTTCCCCCTGGGATAACTCTACATTCTGTCCTGCATAGGACAAGGTTACAAACTGGGTACGTTCCTGTTCTGTTTTTCCAATCACCAGATTTTCCGGTGCTTTCTGTTCTACAACCTTATATTTTCCAAGATACAATTCTTTGGAAACAGCACTTCCATCTTCCCCGGTTGTCAGACTTTCTACCAGATCCCCTGCTTTATGCACCTTCGTCACTTTATCCTGGCTGTAAATATCCTCTGCCGCATAAATGTTATATTCTGCCCCTGCAAAGTCCGCATTTCCATATACAAAAGTCAGGTTCCCCTCTTCTCCGGTTACTCCAGTCAGAACCTCACCTTTTTTACGGATTGTGATTTTTCCTTTCTGTTCCTCATTCGTCACTGCAACAGAAGTTGTTTTTCCTGTTTCCAGCTTCACATTAAAAGACTCTGTATTCAGCTTATATCCTTCTGGAACAGAAATTTCTTTTAAATATACCGTATCCTGGGTTTTCGGAAGCTCCACCTCAGAAGTACCGTTGCTGTCTGTGGCCGGCATCTGCACAAGAAGATTTTTACATGCACTGTCTGCATAAATACCAAAAACAGCGCCGGACAGATTTACTTTACTGTTCTTATCTTTTTTTGTTACCTTTACCCTTGCCAGATCCAGCCACCTCACCGTAAATTCCACAGAAGCACTTTCTTCTTCAAAAAATGCCCCATACCCAATGTCCTGAGAACCAGAACCCGTAGACAATACTAAAGTCTTCCACTGGGTTCCCATTTGTCCTTTCAGCTTACCGCTGTTCCATGTACCCGTTACAGTTTTGGGAGAGCTGAAATAGAATGTGGTATTTCCATTGATCTTTACGGTTCCTGTCTGTTTTATACTTCCACTGTGATAAGTCACATTCTCTGGCATTTTTAAAGTAATATAGTTTCTATGGTCACCTTTTAAAGTAAACTCCCCGGTACGCTGTTCCTTTCCACTTTCATAAGCCTTTGCTTCCTTTGGGGACAACGTGATTGCTGCTGTTGGAGGCGCTTCCAGGCTGTAAATATGCTGGATATATCCCCACACACCGCTTGCCTTAATATCTTCAAAAGTGCAGCCATAAAAACCGTCCATGCCACAATAAGAATAAGCGGCAGCTAAATGCGTAAAAATATACTTTGTCTTCCAGTCAAAAGAGGGCATATACTCCCCGGTAATGTCCCCAGGACCGCCATATCCATAATAAAGGACTTTCTGCAATTCCGGGTTGCTTTCAAATTCATTTGCTACATAATCCGAGGTCGGTGGGGAAGCCTTCATAGACTCCAGACAATATGCTACATGGCCATTTACAGTGAAATAGGAAGTAGAATAGTTCCCCACGTTAGAAGGGTATGGGATTTTTTCTCCCTGTACCAGATGTACATTGCTTCCTTTTTGCTGCTCCATTGCTGCCGGAACAACCGATAAGAACATTCCCTTATCCTCTTTTGGTGTCAGATCAATCAACTCTGCCCCTGCATCTGGCATTTCCGGTTCTTCCGTCAGTACCTCCGGTATCTCCGGGTCAGGGTCCGCCTCACCGTCCTCACCGGAGCCATCTTCGGTATGCTGGCTTACTTCTCCCTGGGGTTCCTGTGTGCTGTTTTCCCTTGCTTCTACCACAATTCTTCTCATAATCTGATAGGAAGGGTTTCCGCTTAACGGATCAACACAATAAAATGCCTGGTAAGAACCTGGGGTATTGAAATCAAAAGAATTGCCGGAGTCCCCTTCTGCTTTCAGAAACGTTACCTTTACTTTTTCATCATTTTTCTGAAAACCCCTGTAATCTGTTTCCAGGTCAAAGGGCTCTCCTGCTTTTATGGTAAGATCCTCTGCATACACCAGTTCTTCTTCTGTCAGTTGCTCCTTTACCTCTTCCAACTCCGGTAATGTTTCCGAAGCAGCCTCCTCCTGTTTTACTTCCTGTATCTGTGCATGTTCCTCAGACTGTTCAGAAGCCAGTGCGGTGATCCCTGTATTGAGTAACGTAGAACAACTAAGAAGAAGTGCCAGCGTCCCAGCCAGCAGCCTTTTCTTTTTTCCTTTCATCATAGCTTTGCTCCTTTTCATTTTTTCGTCAAAAAAAGCAGGCCACACAAGCCTGCTTTCCATTTTCTATCTTCTTTTTTCTATCATTTGTATACGGTCTGTCCCGTATCCAATGCACCTGTCAATCCCCTTTCTATTCCCTGCTCCCTGCATGGAACACTGCCAAAACAAGCTGCAGAACCAGCAGAAACAAACATATTACCAGTTTCCCTGTCAGATACAGCAGTTTCCCCACTGCAATGAAAATCCCTTTTACAACTTCCCATACACTTCTTCCTACTGCCATATCTTTTTCCTCCTTATTCTTCAAATGCCCCATAAAATTCCGCAAACCGTAAATCTTTTTCCATACAGGCTTCTTCCTTTTCCCTGTCCTCTGCTATCGCTCCACCGTCAGAAAGTTCTCCCTGAACTGCCTTTTCCAGCACACCTAGCTTCTCAAAGGCTTCTTCCTGTGCCATTGAAACCGCTTCTTTTACGATTTTACAAAATTGTTCTTTCTGGTTCTCCAGAAGGGTATTTAATAGTTTCATCTGCTGTACTTCTTCTTCCTGCTGTAGATACTTGGCAAAATAAACGATTGCTTCTGCTATAAAGTCGTCTTTTGTCTTGAAAATATCTTTGTTATACTCCTTCAGATACCGATAAGCCTGATGATGTACCGGTCTGCTTTTATACAGCCGCAGTGAAGTTGTATATACTTTTTCCGTATCCATAAGTTTTCACTTCCTATCATGCTGTCCGCATTTTCCTCTGTTTTGCCCGGATAATACTTTTCACTGCTTCTTCACAGCCCCTTGCATTGGCATGTATATCTGTTACAAACTGTACATCTTTTCCCTCATTGGCTCCAAAATGCTCCACAATGGAAGAACCGCCGCCCATAAACACCATTTTGGTCAGATCCAGATTATAATGGTTTGCCTGTATGATACCATAAATTTCCTCTGCGTAGGACTTCAAACAGTTTTTTATGACGTCCTGATACTGCTTCGGGCAGTCATAGCTTCCTGTCCTCATAAATGCTTCTGTAATATATGCCGGTACCCCTGCCCCTGTTTTGGCAATGGCTTCCTCATTGACTTTTCCGATACAGTACAAAGCTGCCTTATCTGAAATCGAATACTTCCCGTCCGGCATTCCGTCAACAAACTCTACCAGGTCGGTAGTTCCTCCACCAATATCTACTAAAAGGCAGTAACCGGGAACCGCTTCTAAAAGCGTATGGATCACCACATGCCCCTGCATAAAAACAAACACATTTTCCAACGACACATGATAATGTACCCCTTCATAACGGAAATGCAGTTCCTTTGTCTTTAACAGATATTTCTTGAAACTTTCTTTCTGCTGCTGAAATCTTCTGGGCGGCAGGGCAGCTCCCATTTTTACGGAAGCGTCTGTCAATCCCCGGAAACGCATTTCCTGCGCCAGTGCTGCAAGGGTAAGAAGATAATAATTTTCATTCTCTGTCTTATCCACACACTCCTTTTCCGGCACTTTCCCTCCCACATAATAAAACTGGTTCTGGTATTCCAAAATGTGCTCCAGGCTGTCCGGCCTTGCCTGCAAAGGCTGGATTGCTGCTGAGAATACCGTATTTGCAGTTTTCATGTTACGGTTTCCATGATCAATTCCAATAATCATTTTAGTTTCCACGTTCTTATCCTCCTGAAAGTTATAGTTTGTATTTTATCTTGTTCTCTTTGGTTCTTGACCTGTTTCTTTCTTTTCTTTGTCTATCACAGGAAGTTTTTCAAACAGTTCCCCCATCACAGCTTCCATTTCCTGAAACTTCATTTCATCTGGCATACACAGAAAAACAATCACTGCATCAGTCAGACGTTCCCCATTCTCTTTCCGGTAAAGTTCCGTATAGGAACCCCAACAACCGTCCTCACCCGCATAAAACTTTTTTGTCTTCTCATTTACTTTTATGAGGTATTCCTCGGTATCAACAAAAATTTTCCGAATGGATACTTTTTGTAGGTCGTATTTCATGCTGTCCATATAAACCGGAAGGTGTTCCTCTGGTGCAAAATAGACATACATTGTGCAATAGGTATCTCCCTCCGTCCCCATCTCCTGTAAGACAATCCCGGCTTCAAACATTTCCGGTGGAGCATAATCTACTACAAAATCCGAATCCTTACCCTGTGGAGATTTTTCAAAACGCCCTGAATCTCCAACCAGAAAATGTTTGGGGCACTGAATACGAAACCTTTCTTCCCTCATTCTGTATATTCCTCCATAATCTCACTAATATCTTTTTGAAATAACCGCTGAAGTCGGACAACTACATAGACATTGGGCTTTTGCTGTCCGTATTCAATCCTCTGATACGTCCGAAGACTGATACCCAAGACAGCCGCAAGTTCTATCTGTGTATATCCATGAGCTGTCCTGAATTTTCTTAATTTTGTTACTTTCTATCACGCTCCTTACGTCTGAGGGATAGCTTCCTGATAAGCAAACAGATTGGATATATAGCTGTTTGCTGTCAATGTGGCATTGTATAAAGCGGTAAGCAGCACTGCCCGGATATTATTGGCTTTCCTTGTACACTGCTTAATTGAGTCTATCACATACTCTACGGTAAACTTATCCAGCTTTTTATACATTCCCTGTACAATGCCAAGAGGTCGTTCTTCCTGATTTACCCTTATGGTCTTTGCATTGGACGTCAAAACATCTACTGCAAGCCCTACAATCTCATTGAGCAGTTTTCTGTCAAAAGGTCTGTCTATCCATATCGCATCATAATCAATCTGATCTTTGAACTGTTCTTCTGCTGCCTGATAGGATAAGATAGGATTATCTCTATACCCATTCCCTATTTCTGTTGTATTCTTTTGGGTACTTTCTGCTGTAGTCTTTGTAGTAATCTCTGTATTTGTCTGCCCGCTATCAGTCTGAGGTACCTCTTTGGGTATCCAGGGCTCTGTTTCCCTGTCGGGGTATGCTCCCTCTTTGAATGGTGACACCCTCTTCCTTTGGAAAGGGACAGCCCTCTCTTCTACAAAATGTATCTCTTCCTCTATGGCTGTATGGGAACTGATTTTCTCTGCTTTGGATTTCTCTCTTCTTTTTTCAAAGGAAACCGGATCTGCTCCTGTTTCTTCTGGATAAGTCAATTCTTTTAACCGGTCTACGATCAATTCCAGATACAGAACATTATTTACAACAATCCCATTCATGGAAATGGTTCTAAATACCCGTTTTACCACACCCAGCTTCTCTAAAAATACCACTGCATTTGTCGCTTCTTTTTTGGAAATCCCAAACTGTTCGCTGATCTGCTGGTAACTTCTCTGAAGAAGGTCTGACTTAAATTTCTTTCTTACCCCAATGACCTGTCCGGTTCCTTCATCTCTGATTTCTGTAGGCTTATACCAGTACACAATATCTGCCAGTATAATAATAGCTGTTAGATTTGGCTTTCCACTTTCTCTGATGATTGTCCGATACCACACCTGCGGAATGATATTTCCAGATATATTCAGTTTTGCATTTTCATCTACAATTTCATTTCCAGTGCTATAAATACCTCCATTCATACGTTTATTCCTCACTCCCCTGCTTCTTTTCTTTTTCAAATAAAGCACTTATTTCTTCATCTGCTCTTTTGCCTGCCACCAGACACGCATACAACGAAACGAGGAAAAAAATTATTCCAACAATCATAATCACCTTTATCATTGCTCTGTCCTCCCAAGAAAAAAAGGACTAAGCCAGCTAACAGAATCTTTTAACTAACCTAGTCCTTAACATATTTTTTTCAATATATTGTAACCGAATGGTTTTTCACAAACTTGACCGCCTGTGAGAATGGATATAATTTTGACAGGACCAGTAGCAATAGGTTTCTATCTTTAAGAGCCCCTGCCATTTGATTTTTACTATGAAAAATTCATTCCCGGTCTATGAATTTTCTACCTTTTATGGTATAATAGAAAAAAGACTAAATTGGCGTGAGCCCTTATTTTATAAGGAATCTGCTAACTTAGTCTTATTTTAACATAATCACCACTGCCGGATGGTCCCATAATAGCAACCATTTCTCCTTTCATAACTTGCAGATTCACATTCTGCAAAATCCGCATAGTTTCTCCTGCAGTTTTATAACTTTTTGAAATATGATTTGCATTTAATACATACATCGAAGTTCCTCCTGATAATAAATTTTAAATTTGATTATCAGAAGTATTTAATCATCCATCCGAACCGATAGACTGCAAAGGGTAACTCCCGGTCTGAAAGAAAACTCACCTTGTCCGAGGTCTTTAAAGCCATCATATACCCAGAGCACCATTATTTCTATTTCACCGAAACATATACACTCATAGAAATGCAAACATATACTTTCGCTTATATCGTTTTCACTATTTGACTTTTCCAAGCATTCCATCTGCTGTATGACTATACTTTCCAAATCCCCTTCTGCATAATATCCACTCCAGAGTCGGAAATTTAGCGACAAAAGTAAAATCAACATGATGGAACTTAAAACCATAATAGCAGCAATTCTCTGTTTTTTTACTGAAATCATATGAATCAAACCCTATACTTCTGCTTTATCATCTGGAATTTATTTTAATAAATATTTTTCAAATGCTTTGTGCGTGTCAAAGTGAACCTCTTTGAAAAATAAAACGAGCCAAATAATAAAAGCCGGAATAGCCATATATGGTGTTAAAAAATAAGACAACACTGCTCCTACTAACATTATGCCAGCCCATGTAAAACACTGATTTTTTATATCACGAGAAATATGAGCTTTATCATACAATGCCTTTTCTTCTTTCGGTAATGAATTAAATCCCGAAACAAATTTAGCCGCTTTTTCTTTAAATATTGCAAATAACACTCCTATAATCACAAATGGAATAACCAAAACTCCACATAGCCAAAACCCTATATTCATAGTATATTCCTCCTTCACAAATACCGATTGAGATTTCACCTGTTTTAAGAAATTTAATAACTGTTATATTTTGTTATTAAATTCTCC
>NZ_JAQCSY010000019.1:0-70844 GCF_027686195.1 Coprococcus sp. AF102-57
ATTTCCACTATTAACAAGAGTCTCAATTTTAGGAAATTTATTTCTGAGATCAGAAATGGAAATTTTGAAGTAAACAAAAAGAGTATTACGTTTCTTCTTGTTCACGTGATACTCTTTCTTTTATGGCTTCTGACTGTTACTGCTGATATACATTTTACTTTTTCATTTACAATCTGTTTTATTTTACACCATGGTCCACCTGGTACATATGCGAAATCAGGCGGAAGATCTGACTGGTATATCCCCATTCATTATCATAAAAACTGATCAGTTTGGAATCAGCATGTGTATGTTTCTTGTTATAATATACATTAAGTGACGACTCAATAGAGAATTTTTAATAAAGCTGCAACTCCCCTGTTTCTCTGTTATGTCTTTCAACCTGATATGTCAAAACTACTGTAACAGCTACCATAATGCACATACAAACCAGCAGGCCGGCGATATTCAAGATCCATTGTTTTCCTTTCCCACCAATATTCAATACAAATCGAATAATATTAATACAATATGTGAGCGGAAATACAAGTGAAATCATTTTTGCCCAGAAAGGAAAACAGTTCCGTGGAATTCTTGAACCGGAAAACAATGTCATCGGTGTATCAAAAATATCCATAATGATCGAAGCATCTCTGGAAAACATAAAAATGGAATTCAACATTCCACCCCAGATTGTGGAAGACAATAGCAACAAAAGAAAAATAAATGGCAAAATCAGTATGTTGTGGAATTGGATTGCTTTTGTATAAACCAAAATGAATACGCAAAAACAACAGAACATCCATACTTCCTGAATCAATGCGCCAAGTGCTCTCCCATACATCATAGCCAGACGGTTTGCAGGGGAAAGAAAAGTAATTTCCAAAGTGCCGCCTTTTCTTTCCTGATTCGCCATCGACCATGCATTTTGTACCATCGACCAGAAGCATGTATAGGACATAAATCCAGTTCCTAAGAAAGCCAGTAATTCTTTACTGTCAGAAATCCCCATATAACCGGTTAAAGAAAATGGTTTGTAAGTATAATAAACTTCTAAAAATCCA
The DNA here is from genome assembly GCF_027686195.1 of Coprococcus sp. AF102-57. NCBI lineage: Bacteria > Bacillati > Bacillota > Clostridia > Lachnospirales > Lachnospiraceae > Coprococcus > Coprococcus sp. AF102-57. Next base: position 1,044 of record NZ_JAQCSY010000019.1, read on the forward strand.
AGAATCGGCCAGATCAGCAGCGACAAATATACAAAAGCTGAATGATAATCATGTTTCTGTTGTTTTTCAATTTCTGCTTTTATTACCAAAAATATTTTCTTCACTGTCTTCTCCTCTTGATCTGTAAATAATTTTCATCAATATTTCTTCCAGTCCAGGTTCCTGCAAAACCATCTTCGGTTCACTTGCAAACAAATCTTTTAGTTCTTCTTTGGTACCCTGTGCAATCATTCGTCCCTTATCCAGAACATAAATATAATCACAAAGTTCTTCAGCCTCACTTATATAGTGTGTTGTCAGGAGAACTCCTTTTTTTCCCTCCTGAGCCAACTCTTTTATCATAGTCCGTATTTCCTTTGCAATCACAATATCCAGTCCAAGGGTTGGCTCATCCAGAAAAATATATTCAGGATCGTTAATCAGTCCTCTTGCAATCTGTAGCCGTTGTTTCATTCCTTTTGAATATCTTTCAACCGGTATATCTTCGGCTTCTTCCAACCCTACTATTTTCAATAATTCTGCAATTTTTTCTTTTAATTTAACACCACTCAAGCCATATAAACTGCCAAAGTATTTTAAATTTTCTATAGCAGTAAGTCGCCAGTACAGATTCCTTTCTCCACCGGAAATTACATTGATCCGTTCTTTTACCCAACGATGATTTTTAACTGCATCGACACCATTCATCGTGAGCGTTCCTGAAGATGGCGCGATAATCGATGCTAGCATACGGATTGTTGTTGTTTTCCCTGCGCCGTTAATTCCGAGAACGCCTATGATTTGCCCTTTTGGAATTTCCAAAGTGATATCCTTTACCGCGGAAACGATTTTCTTTTTTCGACCGAACAATGCACTTTCTTTTATCACGTAATTTTTTGCAAGATTTGTAGCTATAATTTTCTGTTCGTCCATGTCTTTTCTCCTATCTATCCAAATATACTTTCTACCAGTTTCCTCTCCATTGACTGATACCAGATCATACCGAGAACCAGATAAATGCCGGACAGAACAAGAATCTGTACAATCAGTAGATGATTGCTGATCAGATTTTCATGTCCGATCACCACATTTCGAAATAAAGTAACCGCTGGAGTCAATGGAAAAATCTGTGCTACATTCTGAACCCAATCCGGCAGATATTGAATCGGATAGGTAATCCCGCATACCAGGCTCATTGTAACAAATAATGTATTCTGTGTCAGATAAGTGTCTCTTGTATATAGCATAACGGAAGATAATAAAATTCCCATACAAAAAAAACTTAGTATTGCCAGTAAAATCGTAATCAGTGCCCGGGTGGAAAGAAAATTACTTAATTTTGCTCCGAACAGTACCCCGACAATGAGCACAGTTCCAAACTCCAGAAATGCCCGTGTCGTCTGTTCCAGCAGACATCCAAGAAAGTATTCACTCCTTGGTGCGGGCGATAACAACAGCATTTCCAGTGTGCCTTCTCTTAATTCTGTAATCAACGCCCTTCCGATATTCATGAGCGTTGCAACTGCCAGAACATTTAACGCAGATCCCAGTACAATATAAGTGATATAATCTGCACCATTTACATATTTGCTGAATTCACTGTTTAAATTTCCATGCATAAAATAGCGATATACAAAATATGGAAAGATAATCTGAGTAACTCCCGTTATCACGCGTGATACCATAAATGACCATGGAACTGCCCTCAAAATTCCAATCCTGTTTTTATGATATGTTGAAAATATTACCTGCCACATCTATTTGCCCCCTTCTAGATAGTTATCATTTCGTAAAATTTGTAAGGAATGTAGTTAATCATATCTTCTTTAAATTCATATTCTACGAAGAATCCTTTTTTATTTTTATGAACAAGATCTGCTTTCCACATGATTTGCAGATGCTTCGACACTGCCGCTTCGCTGATTTCCAATTTCTGCGCCAGTTCTTGTGTGGTACAGACATTCTGCATCAAAAGCTTGATAATCCGTAATCGCGTTTTGTCTCCGAGTACTTTAAATATTTGCACCAAGTCTTCCGGAATGTCACTCTCGATTGATTCAACAATAACTCCTTTTACCACTTCCAGTTCCTGACTGTGCTTAAAAAGCCATAAATGAGGATACACAAAAGTACTGACTGTAAGAAATACCGTATTCAGCTCTTTTTTCTTATACTTAAATTCATGGTTTTTCAGATAAATGACTTCGGTTTCTTCAACCTGCAGACGTGTATGGATTTTTCCGATCCAATTCCACAAGCCTTCCGCCTGACATTTTCGTTTTTCATTCTGAATTACTCTTATGAGATAAGGTCGTAAAATCATTTCTTCTTTGCGAAATACGATTTCATAATACGCTTCCATAACATTTAATATTCTGTCACGCTCTTTCCTGGTCATTTCATTACCAGTTGTTTCCTTTACCCAATGATTCCACTGGTATATATTCTTTTTTCGAAAATAACGAATCATTTCGATAATTTCCATTTGTCGGATCTCACTCCATTTTTCCGAATCGATAATTAAAATCCATTCATTTGTCAAAGTTTTGAGATTACGGATTTCTTTTACCAGTTCTGGTAAACACTTTTCTTTTGATTGCACCCATTTTTGTCTGGATACATGATGCTCCGGATTGGAAAGTACATGCATCGAAAAGAAAAATTCCCATACAGGCAGATAAGACACAACAACTTTTATATCTTCTTCACTAAACATATCTAAAATCATATTGTTACACCTTTTTCAATCAACCGATCAGTTAATCAAATCCTTTTTCCTTTTTGATGTAGGCATTATATGGATGAAGGTCAGGTTTGTCAATGTTTAATTTGATTTTTCGTTCTGTAATTTTAAAATATTAAAAGGTGCTAATCTAGCAAAAAACTAAATTAGCACCTAATATCAAAATATTGTTTATCTTACACCTAAATCAGATTCATTTTTTCAATTTCTTTTTCCTGTGAATTTATCTTTATTGGCTTCACATCCAGAACTTTTTCACAGTAATGCTATAACCGACCATACTCTCATCAGTCCAAGCAAAATCGCCACTCCCTCAATTACAAAACAAATCAGACTCAGGAAATGACTTCCTCCACCTGTTATGTCTTTTAAAGTTTCCGTCACATCCTTCGGATTCTCCGGATCATAATATCCCGGATATTCCTTTCCGACAGGATACTGATCGATCGAGCTTCCCAGACGTGTGTGATATTCATATCTCTGACCATTTACCATATACTCATAAATCGGGGTATAGCTGGTGACATAAATGATTTCACCTGATTCATTAGAATCCCTTTCCTCCCGTTCATGCTTCTCCACACCGATCACACGCAGCGTGGTGCGTCCTGAATAGCGCTGCCGATATTTGGCATTTTCAGCATTTGCTTTCTTCCACAGCTTTTTCCCAAACCAGATCAGTAAAACACCCAAAAGTAGTGGAATTGCTGCTATACTAAAAGAATACACATAGAAATTTACCATAATATTCCTCCTCTTTTTGAAACTATATCCTGAATACTTTGTTAGCTTAAGTATAGGATAAATAGAGCTGTGTGTCGTTCACTTTCAATAATCTATTCTGTTGGTTGAATATTTGTGATTTCTATTCCTGCAATTCACTCATAATGTTTTCAATCGTTGATACATCCTCTTCCAACATATCTGCGATTTCTTCTTTCAAATAATTTTTCTCCTGTTTCTTTTTTACCTGATTTTTTTAAAGTTCATTCTGTCCCTCAGAAAATGCTTTCTGCCGTTCTATTTCTCTTTCTTCCCACGCTCGCATGAACCTCGCCTCCACTTTTTTGTTTGACCTGATCTGGCAGACTTTCTGATGAAGCAACTTGATCTTCTGGCTTGTACATGAACCGGCAACTTCATTCGTCGATTTCTCCATGTAACGAAGTAACTCAATCAATTCCGGTGATACCATTTCAGGATTCTTACCATGGCAGTTCAGAAAAATGCGTGTCGCATCATCTTGCAGATCAAGATTGGAACTTCTTCGCATTTCATTCGGTTATCCGGAAGCGTCCGTACCTCTTTTTCCGAATGCGGTGCTAATCTGAGCGGAATGTCCTGTCCGAAAATGATATCCAGTACCGTCTTCATATTCTCCGGATCTTCCATTGTTTCATTGAATAAAAATCTATTCAACAGGTTAAGTTTTGAAAATCCTTTTCTTTTACTCATTTGTTTCGCCTTTCATCGGATGAAAATATTCCGAAAGGAGAAATGTTTATATAAATATATTAGCATATAGTTGCTATATGTAAAAGAGGCGATCTCAATTCGGACTTTTTCAGTTGTAGAAAGGAGCTGTACTACAACATATTTCCGCTTCTTTTTATTGCTGAATCATTAGAATCATATCCCATAAGGTCAATTCCCAATGACGCAGCTTCTTTATACATTTTCTTTCTAGCAGTTATTTCTTCAGCCGTTGGTTGCAATTTTATCTATATATTTCAACGTGTTTTTATACATTTCTCGAATTTCAAAACAGAAAAACCATGATTTACGTTTTTTGTAAACCATGGTTTTAGAAAATTTCTAATATAAAATGTATTTGAAAATAATCCCATATAAAACAATTGTATATAAAATGCTATACAATGTACCAATTAAATAATATTCTGCAAAAGCTGGATTTTTTGTTATCTAATCATAACGTGCAATTGATTTTGCAGTCATTGTCAATCCAACCGCAGAATATTGTCCAAGAACAATAAAAACTGCACACAGGAACCGCTCAAGAATCCCTACTAACGCTCCTGCTCCATTCTTTGTTTTCGTGCTATTATCATCCTCTTGATCAGATTCAGGTTTTACCTGATAAGCTGAAAAAAGAATCTTGAATGTAATATTGGATGGTTTTGCTATACATAAAAAATACAGCAGATAAGGAATTGGTTTTATTATATATTCTGGAAAATAATAAACCAATATAGAAGATTTCCAGATAATTAAGAGGAAGCTTAAAATATGAAAAATTAAAGAACATACATATATAACATTTGTTACGTTTATCGGCAACTTATTTGTCCGAATATCATAATTCTCAATCCATCTTTTTATTACTTCAATTATAAAGTGTATGCAAATACATTCCAGACAAATTTTCCCAATATTATATCCATATATATAAAACAACATTCCTATGATTATAAATGGAATTATATATGCTAAACAATAACAGAATATTTTCTTTTTATCTTTCTTTTTAACAATATATTTATTGGTTAAAAAATACTCTCCAATTATATGTCCTATACACAATACCATAAAAACCGAACTTTTTTGCACCTGTTATCATCCCCATTTCTCCTTAAGTACATTTTCTAAGCCACATTTGGTATTTACATAAACCGAAATACCTGTATTTTTTACTTTACTGTTTACAAGCTGAGGTGAAATATCTAATTCCTGTGCCAATTCTCTTTGGTTATATTCGCCATTGTCACCGTACCGATATGTTAATATAATTCTTCGTACAAATTCATATTGTGATTTCGTCCATGAATTCGCATATCTGTCGCATAATTTCAATGTTTTATTCGCAGCGTCTAAAAGAACTTCCTCTTCTATCGAAGCACTATATTTTTGCAGACACACTTTAGCGTTTCCATAATCGTTTTTTTCATGGATTTTTTCAATAGCATTCCGTGCTGACCAATATGCCGGTCCATCACTTCCCATACTGGTTTCCTGGATTATTTCTGTGTTCATATCACCAACACCTATACCAAACCGTATTTTTGTAGGATACAGTTGAAATTGGATCGTATCAAGTAACTCAAATAAATGCGCCGCACTATGAAGCAATCCTTGAAATTCATCCCCTAATGTGATTGAAAATCGGGAAGCAATATTGCTTTTATATTCTTCGTTTACCTGATCCAGGATCCTTTTTAAATGATTCTGAACTTCCGATCTATTTGAAATAGTTTTTGACGCAATGATGTCTCCTATAATTGCAAAATACATACTCAAACCTCCTTGTCACTATTATTATACTTTGATATTTGCAAAAATCAAATGAATTTGTTTGATTTTATAATTATCAAATGAATTTGTTTGATATAGAAAACATCAATAATTTTTAATCAAGATATTGAATTTTCAGAAATACTAAATGAAATCACCAGAACAGCTTTATATTCAACAGCCTAACATATAAGCATAGGATGTACAAATTCGAAATATATCGTTTTTCTTCTTTTTTAGCGTTGATGGAACATGTCAATATTCAAAATCTCCACGCAAAAAAGCCATGCTCTACATCCAACATGTAAACCATGGCTTTTATCTGTACCACTATTTCAATTATTCTCCATCTTTGAAATGATATCTGCCCTTTTATTTCCCTATCTTCCGACACGTTCCTTCATTCTCATAATCCTTGTGAACCCCATCATCGTCATACAGCAGATACTCTGCCTCATCAAATCCGAGCATGGTAAGTGTCGACAGATCAATCTGCTCCACCGATTCAGCCACTTCTGCGACCGGGATGCATTTTCCTTCCCGGATGAACAGCGGTACTTCGTTCAGTGCGATCATGATTTCATTTCCGAGCATCAGCGGGATAAATACACCAAGCGCCAGGTGGCGCAGCAGAAATTCTCTTGCCGTATCCGCGCCAAATCCGCCCAGATCAGCACCCGTATAAAGGAACCCACACATATTGAGTGACGGCATCATTTTCAGATTCAGCAGAATATGAGACCACCAGGACTTGTTATCTCCGGTCCAGATTCCACCATAGCGGTGCATTCCGATATTCTTGTTGATTCCGCGGTTTGATTCACCAACTCCGTAGATAATATCGTCTTCATTCATTCTATAAGTAAAGGAAAATCCTTCTTCCTGTGAGATCGTACCATACTCCGGATTCCCTTCTGCCTTTTCAATCTTTTCTACAACAGCTTTTGTGTTAAAGGGTGTCCCTTATTCGTATCGTTTTATTTATTCAATCCCCATTACTTCTCCTAGTGCAAGCACCGCATTTCTTACGCATTCCGGACATTCACAGAGTACTTTGCCTGTGCCGACGCCCTTCAACTCCCGGCAGATCGTTGCCCCGCATTTTTGCTGAAACTTCGCAAGGATTTCTTTGGAATAACGAGGCGTTCCGGCTCCGTCTGTCAGGATTCCGGCGGTCATCACAGCTCCAATGAGTGCCCCGCAGGTTGCTTCCAGACATCCCATTCCAGCTGCATAGCCTGCAGTTAATTTCATCAGTGTCTCATCGTCCAATGAAAGCTTATCTTCAAATACTTTTACAACTGCCTGGGAACAGTTGCATGCTCCGGCAGCTTTTAAATCTGCAGCTTTTGCTGCGCGTTCTTCGATTGTCATATTCAGTACCTCTCTTATTTTATTCAATCTGGTAAAATTTTTTTCAAAGGCTTCGCCTCAGTCTTAGCTGCTCTCTGAAAAAATTCCGGTATATTCTCCATATACCTGCAGACATACACAGGGAACAGACTGATGCCTGTTCCCTGCCTGTTAATTCCTATTATAACATAAATCTGTTAGAATCCCATCCACTTTTTCAGAATACCGGGACACATTCTTTTAAATTTGATACATTCTGAATCCTAGATCATCTCTAAAAATGCAGCAATTCGTGTATCCAGCTGTCCGATATCCGCCTGAGAATAATCGGTCTCTACATGGATATACGGAAGTCCTTTAGATTTTACAAATTTCTCAATGCTCTTTGCCTCAATATTGTAAGTATGACATGCCTGAAGTGTCATTTCTACTACACCCTCGATATTATACTCTTCAAGGAGTCTTCCCATCAGTTCAATACGGTTGTTATCTGGTGTCATAACGGAACATCCGATTGCAAGATATCTCTCTGCAATTGCTTTGTAGATGTCCTCTGCATCTTCATCGATGAGACGGTCAACAGATTTTGCACCTCCACAGTTTTCATAGACTACAACATTTCCACCGTGTTCTTCGATGGCTTTTACAACCTTCATCGGTGCACCGCTGCTTGGACATCCGGTTAAAAGGATGCGTTTCTTTCTCTCTGGTTTTTCCCCTTCTTCGTATTCTTTCATCAGCTTTTCACGAAGAGCATCAATTTCTGCAGGCATCTTTTCTTTGTCGAATTTGAACTGGCTTCCATAGAGAACGCCGAACAGCTGGGAACCGTTCATCGGAGCCGGATCATTTTTCATAACTTCGTAGAATTTCTTCAGTGCAATACGTCCCTGGTTGGATACATGAACAGCATGGCGCACTTTTTCTTCTGTGATCTCTACATTAAATGTCTTTTCCAGATATTCTTTGAAACGGATGATCTCTTTTGTCCACAGCTCCAGGGAATTTGCTCTCTGTGAGTTTGGAAGTTCCATGATATAGACATTTTTGAATTCTTTCATCAGTTCGTACATTTTTTTCTTTCCATCACAGGTTGTCTCTCCGACTACCACGTCTGAGAAATAGAAGAATGGACATTTGTCAGATACAGCAAAACCGTAACTTGCCTTTACCATCGGGCACAGATTCTTCGGCAGATCCTTTTCTGCGATCGGGATCGTTTCATCGGATGTAGAGCAAAGTCCTACGGTAACTGCTCCCATAGCCATTGCGATTTCCTGTGGGAAGTAGGTACAGTACGCACCTACAACCGGAATTCCTTTGTCCTTTACTTCTTTCATTACCAGGAAAGATCTCTGTCTCTGCTCTGCAAATTCTTCAAAAATCTCTGGCAGCTCTTTTACTAATTCCATTTTTATTTTCCTCCTTTATTGTATGCATTTTAAGCATTGAATACATATTTATCCAGACGGTCAAATGCTTCTTTCACTCTGGATGTCGGCAGTGCAAGGTTCATACGGATATACCATTCACCATGGAATGGCTTTCCGTTCTGCCAGAACACACCTGCTTCATATCCCATCTTCAGAACGTCTTCCAGGCTCTTATCATGTGCCTTGCACCATTCTTCACAATTAACAAACAGCATATAGGTTCCCTGCGGTCTGGTTACGGAAACACCTTCAAAATGTTTGTCGATATAATCACATGCATAAGCGACATTTTCCCCGATCACTTCTCGAAGCTCGCCTACCCATTCCTGTCCTTCCGGTGTATACGCACCCATCAGTGCATGCATGGACAGCACATTCATCGAATTGTAATGGCAGAGGGAAGACTCTTTTAAAACTCTGTCTTTCAGGCGTTTGTTGTATATAATATGATAGCTTCCGATCAGTCCGGCAAGGTTGAAGGTCTTTGACGGTGCGTATAAAGCAATCGTTCTGTTTCTTGCATCTTCAGATACAGACTGGGTTGGAATATGCTCGTTTCCATATAAAATAATATCGGACCAGATTTCATCGGAAATGACGGTCACATCGTATTTTTTATAGATTTCCATTGCTTTCTCGATTTCCCAGCGCTCCCATACACGACCGGTCGGATTGTGCGGTGAACAGAAAATGGCTGCATGGATCTTGTTTTTCACGATCTTCTCTTCCATATCCTCAAAGTCCATCCGCCAGATGCCTTCTTCATCCTTTTTCAGCGGACTGTGGATGATATGGTAGCCATTATTATTCAGTGTGCCGGTAAATCCTATGTAAGTCGGTGCATGGACAAGGACATTGTCACCCTGTGAGCAGACCGCGTGAAGTGCACTTGCCACGCCGCCTAAAACTCCATTCTCATAACCGATATGTTCTTTTTTCAGTCCGGTCACATGATTCCGTTCTTCATGCCACTTGATGATGCTGTTGTAATACTCATCTCTGGTAATAAAATATCCATAGGTCGGATGTTTCGCTCTTTCGATGATCGCTTCAGTAATCTTCGGGAGCGCCGGGAAATTCATATCCGCAATCCACATCGGAATATAATCCATTCCTTCTCTTACTTCTACTTTGTTCCCCGGTCCAAGCATATTTGGAAGGATATCCACTGCAAGGGCATCTTTTCCTTTACGGTCAATAATACTTGTAAAATCGTACTTCATTTTTCTTTCTCCTCTGTTACATACATTTTTTTCTTTTAGTCATCATGATATTGTAGTCAAAAGGTATTTTGACCCCTTTGATACCAGATTGCTACGTGCTTTGCACTCTTGCAAGCAAGCTTGCATCGGCTTTCTGACCTTTTGACCCTGGTATCTCATCATACAGGTGACATGCCACATAATGTCCCGGAACAATCTCTATCATCTGAGGTTCTTCCTTACGACAGATCTCCATACAGTTTTCACAGCGTCCTGCAAATCTGCATCCAACTGGTGGATTCACCGGACTTGGGACATCGCCTTTTAACATAATACGCTCTTTTTGTGCTGATGCCTCAGGATCCGCAATCGGAACCGCTGATAAAAGAGCTCTCGTATAGGGATGTTTTGGTTCAACATATAACTTAGAGGATTCTGTAAGTTCTACCATTTTCCCCAAGTACATTACCCCTATACGATCTGATATATGTTTTACAATAGACAGGTCATGTGCAATAAACAACATGGTCAGATTTTTTTCTTTCTGTAATTTCATAAGCAGATTTATAATCTGTGCCTGTATCGAAACATCCAATGCTGAAATAGGCTCATCACAAAACAAGAATTCCGGATTAACGGAAAGTGCTCTGGCAATTCCAATCCTCTGACGCTGCCCACCTGAAAACTCGTGGACATTTCTCGCTGCATGCTCTGCATTCAATCCAACCATCTCAAGTAGTTCCGCTACCATCTTCTTTTCTTCCGTTTTGTTCTTCGCCATCCCGTGAATCTGGATTCCTTCTGCTATTATATCATAAACCTTCTGGTGTGGGTCAAGAGAAGCATACGGATCTTGGAAAATCATTTGCACACGTTTTGTAAATGCAAACCGTTCTTTCTTTGACATGGAATGAATGTTCTTCCCGTGAAACAGGACCTCTCCATCTGTTACCGGATACATTCCAAGACAGGTTTTTCCGCAGGTTGTTTTCCCACATCCGGATTCACCAACAATTCCCAGAGTCTCACCTTCGTAAATATCAAATGACACATTATCAACAGCCTTTAACTGTTGTTTTTGAGTAGTCGGAAAATATTTTTTCAAATTTTTAACTTCTAAGATTTTCTTTTGGCTAGGCATGTGCAACACCTCCCTTTGCGGCACGTTCATCCATCATCCAGCAGGATGCCCTGTGACTGGAAGATACCGTTTTTTCCTCCGGCATATACTGTGCACAAATATTCATGGCACGCGGACATCTTTCACAAAATGCACATCCCTTCGGCGGATTTGTCATATCCGGAATGTTTCCTTCTATGGTACAAAGCATTTCTTTTCCGTCTCTGTCCAGTCGTGGAACGGAATTTAAAAGGGCTTTTGTATATGGATGAACCGGATGATAGAAAATCTCTCTGACCGTACCCTCTTCTACAATTTTCCCGGCGTACATAACTATAATTTTATCAGCCACATCCGCCACAATTCCCAAATCATGCGTAATCAGCAGAATTGCCATCTTCAGTTTTTTCTGCAGAGCTTTCATTTCAGCCAGAATTTGCGCCTGGATCGTTACGTCCAAAGATGTGGTTGGTTCATCAGCAATCAACAATTTCGGATGAGAAATCAATGCAATTGCGATCATAATCCTCTGCCGCATTCCACCAGATAACTCATGCGGATACTTTTCAAGACATTTTTCAGCATCTGCAATGCCTGTTAACTTCAGCATATCGATTACTTTTTTCTTTTTTTCTTCTTTAGAAGTCGTTACGGCATGATTGTCAAGACTTTCCATGATCTGCTTTCCGATTTTCATGGTCGGATTTAAAGAAACAAGTGCATCCTGAAAAATCATAGAACATTCTTTGCCACGGAATTTTTTCCACTCCTTAGAAGAATATTTTGCGATATCTGTACCTTCAAATATGATCTGGCTTCCTTCCATTACTTTCCCCGGCTTTTTTACAAGCCCCATAATAGTTTTCGCTGTAATCGATTTTCCACAGCCCGATTCACCTACCAGTGCAACCGTCTGTCCTTCTTCAATAGAAAACGATATATCCCGCACCGCCTGCACAGTGCCTCCATATGCAGCAAAATTCACAGCCACATGTTTCATTTCTAATAAATTATTCATTTTTTATCCCTTTCCCTAAGGTGGTTACTGCCTATTTTGCTATTCTACAATTTTAGGTTCTAATGCGTTTCTCAGAATATCTCCCAGTAAATTAAAGCTCAAAACTGTAATTAGGATCATTACACCCGGATATACCGCCAATAAGGGGTAATCCAAAATATGCGCCTGTGCCCCCTGAAGCATACTTCCCCAGGATGCACGTGGAATCTGCACACCTAATCCCAGGAAGCTCAAAGAAGATTCCATCAGAATTGCATTTGCCACACTCAAGCTTGCAGCAACAATAACCGGTCCTAAAATATTAGGGATAATATGTTTAACGATCACGCGGAAGTTTGATGCCCCCAGATTCTGTGTAGCCACCACAAAATCTCGTTCCTTTAATGACATTGTCTCCGCTCTCGTAATTCTTGCAACGGATGCCCAGGAAAACAGACTCAATACAACGATCAGAGTCGGTAAACCAGGCTTTAAAAAGGTATTTAAAATAACCATTAACAGCATACTCGGAAGAGCAAGGAAAATATCTGTGAAACTCATCAAAAACATATCCACTTTTCCTCCGACATAACCGGAGAATACACCTAATGATGTTCCGATTACAACCGTCATGATCATAGACATGAATCCCACCAGCAAAGAAACTCTTCCACCATATAAGGTTCTGGTAAAATAATCTCTTCCGTACTCATCTGTGCCAAACCAGTGACTGGATGAAATACCCTGCAGTTTTTGAGAGGCATCTAACTTATAAGGATCGTAAGGACTAAGAGGTGCCAAAAGAACAGCAATGATGAGAATGGCAAGAAGTACGACACTTACCATAGCAACTTTGTTTTTCCTTAGTTCTTTCCAAATATCTTTCCATACGCTCTGTCTCTCCACAGAAACTTCTACTGTTTTCTTTTTTTCCAGTTTTGCAAATGAATCATTGGTTATTACTATATTATTTCCCACCGGATGCACCTCCCCGTTTAATTCTTGGATCAACAAAGGCATACAATAAATCTGCAATAAAATTACCGACTACCAAAAGAAAACCTGAAAGCATAACATACGCCATGATTACCGGATAATCCCTTGAACCAATCGCAGACATCGCAAAGGTTCCAATTCCCGGCCATCCAAAGACACTTTCTACAATAAAGGATCCACATACCAAAGATGCCAGATTCATTCCCATCAATGTAATGATAGGCAACAGCGTGTTTTTCAACACATGTCGGAATAAAATTTTCGTCTGAGAATCTCCCTTTGCTTCGGCGGTAAGCACATACTCTTCGCTTAACTGTCCGATGGTATTTGCACGGATATAACGGATATAAACCGCAACATGACCGATACTAAGTGTAATACATGGAAGAATCATATGCTGGAACGTATCAAATGCAGATACATTTCCAACGGTATGCATACCGGAAGAAGGTAATACCTTTAATACTGCAGCAAATACAATAATAAGCAGCATACCAAACCAAAAAGAAGGAATGGACATTCCCATATACGCTAACGAACTTATTAAGTTATCAAGCCATGAGTTCTTCTTATATCCCGACCATAAACCAAGCGGGATTGCAAGTAAAAGTGACAAGATCATAGAACTTCCCATAAGTATGATCGTTGCCGGAAGACGCTGCATAAACTGTGGCCACACAGCCGACTTATTAGATAAGGATACACCTAAATCTCCGTGTACCGCACGTTTAGCCCAGGCAAAATACTGCTCTGTCATGCTCTTATCCAACCCCAATTGTGCAATCACATTAGCTTTCTGTTCTTCCGTCATTTCCGGATTCACATACATATCCGATATGTCACCTGGTGCAAAATAGACAATTGCAAATGAAAAAAAGGAAATCAATATCATTACGATTACTACCTGAGCCGTCTTTTTTAAACAATATTTCCACATAAGTATTCCTCTCTGTAAAATCGAATATATGAAAGAATGTGGCTTGTCTTTACTTTAAAGGCATGCCACATTCCGTATGCTTTTCAGCTAGTGTGAATTTTTAATCCATATGAATAGATAAGTAATCAATGAATTCAGGAACAACTGACGAACCATCTAAACCAGTAACATTTTTCTGCGAAACCATAACAAAGTTTGTATATGTAAGTGGGTATTCCCAACATTCTTCCAACGCTTTGTCCTGAATTGTATTCCAAAGTTCCTGTTTTTCTTTCGCATCTGCAGTTCCTATGGCTTTCTGAGCAAGCCCTGAAACTTCATCACTGTATCCACAATCACAGAGACGATTTGTAAAGTAGCTGATTGCCTGTCCACAGTTTGAACCACGCTGTGAATCCCATCCGTTTGTACCAAGATCCCATGTTGTAGCCAGTTCTTTATCTTTGCTTGCAAAGAAACGTGGGAAGAATGTAGAAGTATCGCAGCTTTCAATATTTACTGTTACGCCGATTTCAGCTAACTGCTGCTGTACGACAGTTGCTACAGATTCCATATTTGCACGGTCTGAATTGTAAATATATGTAAGTTCTTTTCCTTCCAATCCGGATGATTTTGCAAGTTTTTTTGCTTCTTCCAGATTGAAGTTATATCCTTTACAGTTTTTATTATAAATAGACTGGTCCGGTGTGATGAGGCTGTTTGCCGGCTCTGCAAGTTCATCTGATCCCCATGCAAAATCAACGATCGCATCTTTGTCAAGTGCAAGGAAGATTGCTTTTCTTGCATCCTGAGATAATGTAGACATTACCGGTCCGTGTGGGTTTAACTGAAGGTAATTAAGACGAGCTTCTGATATACTGTACATATTGTATTTATCAGACTCCTCTTTGTATTTCTTCAGGTCTTCTGCGCTTGTAACACGCATATAATCAATTCCGCCATTTTCAAATTCGATCTGTTTTGTGCTTCCGCTGCCGATTGTTTTTATAACGACTTTCTTAACAGAAGGAGTTCCTCTGTAGTAGTCATTTCTTGCTGTATAAACAAAACTATCTTCGTTAATTTCGCTTACTACATATGCTCCAGATGTAGCCATACCCGGTGTTTTGAAGTATGTACTGTCATCAATCTTTGACGGATCATTATCAAATGCATGTGCCGGCATTGGATAGAACTGAGATAACGTTCTGACATAGTTATCATATACTGATGGAAGTACAAATTCCATTGTCTTATCATCAATCTCGTTGATCTGCACTTCTCCACCATTTACCTTGGTGAATGATGTAGGTCCGCCATAAACCAATACACCATAATCAATGGTAAATTTGATATCTTTTACTGTAACCGGTTCTCCATCACTCCATGTTGCTTTGTCATTAATATGAAGTGTATAGGTAAGACCATCTTCTGAAATATCAAGCTTATCAGCCAGATAATATTCCAGACCGTCTTTTGTCTCAGCAAATAACGGTTCATAGATTGGGCGGATTGCACTTACCAAGTCATCACTGCTCTGTGCACTTGGCTGAAGTGAATTTGGCATATAATTCAATGCAAATGTAAAAGTCCCATCACTTTTTGCCTCTTTCTTCGTGTCTTCTGTCTTTGCGCTGCTGTCTTTCTTGTCGGAACTTCCACCACATCCGGCAAGCATACCGACTGCTAAAATTCCTGCACACAATAATGCGAGTGCTCTTCTTTTCATTTTCCTTTTTCCTCCATTGTATTTTCCTTAAGTTGCTCTGTCGGTATATCCCCTAGTTAACAACTCTTCAAAAATACTACCAAAATGTTTTTTTCTTTGCAAATAGCTTTTTTCTATCACTTTTTGTACTTATTGCTATTATTTATCAATAATTCCAGAAAACGGTGATTTCTCGTTATTTTTGTAACTTTTAACAATTTATTGTTTTTATCTATAACAAAAAACATAATTTTTTTACAATTTATTTTACCTTTTTTGCAATGTGTATTGTATAATGATTACAAAAGATTTGTTAAATTATTATTCATCATGAAAGGTTTATAAATGAAAAAATTATATGAGCAAAGCCCTGAAATGCATCTGTCCGGCAAACGCCATCTGCGCCATGTAAAATGCACGCACCACAAAGGATATCTGATGGAAGATCTTTCTATGATCAAAAGCGGATTTTATGAGATCAGCTTTTGTAAAAGCGGAGATTTTCTGTTTCGCATCGGCCAGAAACGGCATTTTATTACAAATGGCGATATTCTGGTTATTCCACCGGATATTCCACACTACTTTACTTCCAGTGATCTTGTTGCAAACTATTATGATTTTATCACTGTATGGCTGGAAAAATCATATATTTCCAATCTGAAAAGCCAGCTTCCGGCTCTTGAGGAATCTGTTTTCAATATTGACACACCTCATCTTCTTCATACTACCAATAAGCTGTGCAATTTTGAGGAAGAATTTGAAACCTTTTACCGGGAATATGCTTCTTATGGGGAGCTTTCCGAAACCTATGCCTGTGGTGCATCCACCTGTCTTCTGGTAAAAATCATCAATTATGCCCTGAAATATTCCACCGAATTTATTGAGATTGAATCCGATCAGACCAACCAGATCGTCCGCTATCTGGATCAGCATTTTCTGAAAGAAATCGGCGTGGAGGATCTGGCGCGTACTTTCCACATGAGCAAGAGCAGTTTGAACAAATTTTTTCAGAAACAACTGAATACGACCTGTCATCAGTATATTTTAAAGAAACGGCTGGCACTTGCGGTCTCGCTGATCCGGCAGGATGTTCCGCTTAAAACGGTTGCTGTCCAGTCCGGTTTTGGAGACTATTCTTCATTTTTTCGTGCTTTTAAGAAAATGTATCATATTTCCCCGACCGAATGTCAGGCAGACAATGAAAAACTGAAAAAGATCAAACATTAGCCGGGAGAATGACTTGTCTGAATAGTGTAGACATGCAAAAAACTTCGGATATTCTGGATTTTCGCCAGTGATCCGAAGTTTTTCTTGTTTAATATTTCTTTTTTTGATTGTCTTTATTTCACCAGATGTACTTCTGCCTTCTTCTCATTCAGCTTCTGTGCAGTCTCATGCTCATTGACATAGATACTGATATGTTTTTCTTTGCCGGAAGTATCGTAATCTTCAGCAGTAAATACATGTCCGTCAATGATCACCTTTGTTCCATACGGAATCTCATCCGGGTCAACCGCAATGGTCTGCCCTTCAACAACCGGAG
Organism: Coprococcus sp. AF102-57; assembly: GCF_027686195.1. NCBI lineage: Bacteria > Bacillati > Bacillota > Clostridia > Lachnospirales > Lachnospiraceae > Coprococcus > Coprococcus sp. AF102-57. Next base: position 18,283 of record NZ_JAQCSY010000019.1, read on the forward strand.
TTCCGGTTGCTTTGACTTTGCTTGCCTTCGCACGGCAAGTCTCGCAGGAACAATAATAATCAATGGTATACTCTCCAATACTGTCTCCATACTGTTCGGCTGTAGCGTTCTGTTCGTTCACATCCGTGCCTTCCAGATTATAATTTTCTTCCAGGATTCTGGTTGCCCAGACAGCTTCCGGAATATATACCGTTCCCGAAATGATTCCCTGGTCTTCATTTGCAGCTTCGATGGTCTTTCCGTCTCCTGCATACATCACAACATGATGGACATAACCGTCTTTTGCATAGAAGATCAGATCCCCCGGTTGTGCGTCTTCAACCGGAATCTTGGTTCCATACTGGCTCTGATCTTCGGCTACTCTTGGCAGATTATAGCCAAAAGTCTTATAGATCTGCTGTACAAATCCGGAGCAGTCCGCCCCTTCTGTCAGGCTTGTACCGCCCCATACATAAGGATTGCCAATGAACTGTGCGGCAAAATCCAGCATTGCCTGGCGGATCGCATTCCCCGGTGTTCCCGGCTTTACAGAAGCATAGCTATAATAAAGTGCCTGGTTATCTTCCGGTGCGATCAGTTCTGTAGCTGTCTGGTAAGCACCTTCGCCTGCTGCTTCTACCTGCGCTTTTACTTCATCCCCAGTCTGAACAGCCTCTTTAGAGACAAACCCACGGACATCCCCGGACTCCACATAAATCCAGTCTTTCTCTGCATCCGCAAGGATATAACACAGATTACCTTGGGACATGGTTCCGAGCACACGTGACTGTCCATTTGCCTCTTCCTGGATTGCTACAGTTCCATCCGACTTTGATGCATCTGCCAGTGCATATTTTTTCGTAGCCAGTGTCTGATTTACGGTTGCACGTACATGGGTAAATGCCTGATTTTCATTTGCCGGAACCGTTTCTTTTGCAAGGGATGCTGTTCCTTCGATTCCAGTGTATGCAATCTTAGCTTTTTTTGCAGCTTTTTTTGCCTGCTTCTGGTATCCACTCAGCAGTACCTGTGCGGCATCTCCGGTATAAAGCTCGGATTCTTTTACAAATCCTCTGACCTTTCCGGATTCTACATACAGCCATCCATTCTTTTCTTCTTTCAGAATGTAGAGAAGTCCATCCTGTGAAATTTCTCCGACAGAACGCACCTTTTCGGCCAACTGCCGGGATGCAAGGGATGCATTTAAAGTATCATCCTGCAATGCTGTAGCAGTATCCGAGTTTAAGGATGACTTCTTTTCCGAAGTGTCTGCTGTGTTTTTTAATGTCCCGGCAGAAAATGTATTAAGCTGTACTTTCTTTTCCGTTTTCGTCTTTTTCGCAGAAGATTTCGTCTTTGATTTCTTCGCTTTTACAGAAGTTTCCTTATGAAACAGTTTTTTAGCATCGGCTGTTGCTTCCTGAATATCACTTTCTGTCCGATCAGTATCAACGGCTCCACTGATATCTTCCGGAATTGCCTCACGTATGCTGATCTTTGTCTTTGCAAATGCATATTTTCTCGCAACTGTCCAGAAACGGAAATCTTCTTCGTATTCCGGAAGACTGACGATCTGCTGTCTCTTGACCAGTTCTTCATTGGTCATCTTGTGTTCACTATCCTGCGTATTTTTTTCCTGCTCCTGCGTTTTGTTTTTTTCTTCTGAGCCTTCTGTCTGATCTTCCGAAGGCTGCTGTTCATTGTTCACATTGCCATCTGAAGGCTGCTGTGGTGTATCCGGATTGACCGGATCTGTCGGTTGCTCCGGCGTAACCGGCACATCTGGATTAGCCGGGATTACTTCTACTTCATCTCCTGTTATCGGATCAACCTTCCATCCTGTTTTCGCTGCATCACGCAGACCGGTATCTTCCAGATATCCAGTCTCTTCATTGTATCTGATTTCTTCATTATGAATCATCTCCAGGACAAGATCTGATACTTCTGTAAGTGTATCACGCCCATCAATGGATTTTGCCTGTAATTTTTCTCCATTTTCTGATCCATTAGAAGTAACCTCTGTAAGACCGCTCTCTGCCGCCCAAGCTGTTGCCGGAGCGCTGAAAGTAAGTCCGAAAACAAGTAATCCTGCTAGAATTTTTACTCCTGTCATTTTTGCTACCTGTATATTTCTATATTTCAAAATCTGTTGCTCCTTCTTACAAATTCTGTAAAATGCAGTCCTTTTAGTCGAAACGCGACATTTTTATTTTACTACTCTTTGACAAAACCGTCCATGTTTCATTAAAAATATTTCTGATAAAATTTTTCAAACTCAGAGAGTAATTTCTTTCGGAAAATATTTTGGTAAAATGAAAAAAAGAAAATGTCCTGACATATTTTACGTCAGAACATTTCCCTGCTTTTATGGTTTTAGATAAACTCCGAAAGAACAAATTATCCTTCGCTTAATTTTTATTTAGCCAGATAAACTTCTGCATTCGTCACGCCGAGAGCAAGTGCTTCTTCATGGCTGTTCACATAGACATCAATGTGGTTTTTCTTGATCGCACCACCACAGTCTTCAGCAGTAAATACATGTCCGCCGATGATGACTTTTGTTCCGTAAGGGATCACACTCGGATCCACAGCAATGGTCTGTCCTTCAATGACCGGGGTTCCAGTTGATGTGATCCCGTCTGCTTTGTTACAGCAGATTTCACATGCACAGTAATATGTAATCGTAAAATTGCCAAGATCCGCGCCGTACATCTCTTCTGTCGCATTGACTGTTCCTATTCCGCCACCTGCAACAGTATAATGATCGTCCAGGATCCGGGTTGCCCATACTGCATCTTTGTTATAAACAGTTCCGTAAATGATTCCCACATCTTCATTTGCTGCTTCGATCGTCTTTCCATCTCCGGCATACATCACAACATGATATACATAACCGTTCTTTGCATAGAAGATCAGGTCTCCAGGCTGTGCGTCTTCTACTGGAATCTTGGTTCCATACTGGCTCTGATCCTCGGCAACACGCGGAAGATCATATCCGTAAGCCTTGTAAATCTGCTGTACAAATCCGGAACAGTCTGCTCCGTTTGTCAGACTGGTTCCGCCCCACACATAAGGATTACCAACAAACTGGGATGCATATTCAATCATTGACTGGCGGATTTCACCACTCGGCGTTCCTTCTTTTGTAGAAGTCAGCGTATAATAAAGAGCTTTATTATCTTCCGGATCCATGTTTTCCTCTGCCACTGAATAGGCATCAGCTCCTCTTTCTGTCACCTGTGCTTTGGTTTCAGCGTCTGATTTCAAATACTTCTTTTCCGCAAAGCCTCTGACATCTCCGGATTCTACATAAACCCAGTCTGAATCTTCATCTGCAAGAATGTAGCAGAGCTCTCCTGCTGTCATTGTTCCGACAACTCTGGAATCCGCATTCTTCTCTTCTTGAATATTCAGGGTTCCTTTTTTATCGGTATCTAGCTGATCGCTTACCAGTGTCGGTTCTTTATCTGCAACCGTCTGCTTCACCGTCGCGCGGAGATAGGTATATGCCTGATTATCTTTTGCATCTATCAGTGCCTGTGCCGTCTTTGCGGTTCCCTCGATTCCGGTATAGTCTTTGTTTTCTTTGGAAGCTTTTAACCTGGCCTGTGTCTGATAGACATCCAGAAGTTCCTGTGCCGCATCTTCCGTATAAATTTCAGACGCCTTTACAAATCCCCTGACATTACCGGATTCCACATACAACCAGCCATTGTCTTCTTCTTTCAAAATATAAAGAAGCCCGTCCTGCGAAATCGTTCCGACCGAGCGGACCTTTTCTTCCATCTGCTGTGCTGCCAGGTCAGCAGCCACTTTTGCCGCCTGTTCTTCTTTCTGCTTCTGCAGATCCTTCTCAGCCTGTCTTGCTGTTTCAGCTCTTTTTCCAGCTTTCAGATTAGTCTGATTCGGCGCCTCTGCCTTTAATTTCGCTGATGAAAAAATGTTGAGTCCGGTCAGTTTGATCTGTGTAGATTTTTTTACACCTTTTGCCGTTTTTGTACGTTTCACTTTTTTCGTGTTGTATTTTTGATTCTCTTTATCAAATCCGGCTCTCAGCTCTTTTGCATCTTTTTTTGCCGCTTCAAGCTCTGCTTCTTTGGCTTCCTCGGAAGTATCTGCCCTGCCATCTGCAGCTTCCGGAATTTCCTCCCGTACATTGATCGCTGTTCTGGCAAATGCATATTTTCTTGCCACAGTCCAGAAACGGAAATCCTCTACCATCTCTGGCTGCTTCACAATCTGCTGACGGCTGATCAGTTCAGAATTACTGACTGCAGTTTTTGATTCGTTCTGACCGGCTGTTTCTTCTGCTTTGCTGATCTCCTGTGTATGGTCGATCTCACTTCCCGGAATTGGGTCGGTCTTTGTATCTTTCCGGTCTTCGGAAGAATCTGCCTTATCAGTATCCGGTGTCTGAATCGGATCTTTGGAATCGGATTTGCCGGAATCCGGGCTATCCGGATTTTCCGGAGTGCCTGGTTTTTCCGGTGTCTCTGGAGTTCCCGGAGTATCCGGCTTTTCTGGAGTTTCTGGTTTTTCCGGTGTCCCTGGATTTTCCGGAGTGTCCGGTTTTTCCGGAACCTCTGGGTTTTCTTGATTTCCAGGGGTGTCCGGTATGGCTGGTGTCTCCGGAACATCCGGTGTCTCTGTCAGGCGTTCGCCTGTCTCCGGATCCACTTTCTGACCAGTCGAGGTATCTTCCAGATAGCCGGTTTCATTATTCAGCCTGACTGCTCCGCTTTCCATCATTCCCCATACATAATCAGATACATTCACAAATGCTTCTGATCCATCTGTCTTTTTTGCCTGCACTGTATTCTCTGCTACAACGGCCGTTTCCCCATCATCGGCAAATGCCGCCATTGGCGAACCAAGAGCCATTCCAAATGCCAGAAGACTTGCCAGTGTCTTTGTCCCGATCCTTTTTGCTATAAATTTGTTCCTAAACTTCAATAATTGATCCTCCTCTCGTAAATAGACTATAAGTTGTATGTTAATTTTTGAAGTTTTCAAAAAATTCTTCTTCGCATTAACAATTGCATTAATAAAATGTATGAAACATTAAATTTAGGGGTTCCATTCATCTTTTATTTGATTATTTTTAATTATAGCATAAATTCAACCATATGTGGTGTTTTTTTAGTAAAAATACACAATTCTACACCTTTTTCTACAAGTCCGTCTCCGCCATAGAACTGCTTTCCTATCTTCTCTTACCAGTTCCCAGTCATAATATCCGGTTGGTACTCAATCTGTGACACGATCTGTGAGGGCGTATATTTCCAGATTTTCTCTCCTGTATAATCTGCCGCCACAAACATCCCAAAGATAAGGAAACTGATAAACATCCGCGCAAAGAAACTGCTTCCGCCATTTTCTTCTGAAGAATGTTCTCCATATAATCCCCTGTATACATGCTGATACCTTGGATGCACCGCCGGGATACTGCCTTTTCTCCATTTTTGACGTGACATCCTAAGCAACTCCTCGCGGCGTTCCTGTGATTCGTTCATTCCAATCTCTCCCTTCTGCTAAAGCATCCAATTAAAATGAATGTGCCTCGGTGCATTCTACGCCGAACGCAGTTACTTGCAACATTCTTCTTTGCGCGAGTGCGCATCTTTGGCAGGTAGTTCTTTTCATTTACCAGAAAGTTCTTTCCCAATTTCAGACAAACAAAAAGGACATATACCTCTACCTCAGTATATGTCCCTCTTTTTTTCAAATATGCTATTTTTACCGTTTTGCCATCTCTTCCATGATGTCATCCCAGGTGATCCCCCGTTCTGCCATCAGCACCATCATGTGATACAGGAGGTCGCACATCTCATATTTGAGTTCTTCCGGGTTCGGATTCTTCGCCGCAATGATGATCTCGGCAGCTTCTTCTCCAACCTTCTTCAGAATTTTGTCAATACCTTTTTCAAACAGATAGTTCGTGTAAGAACCTTCCTTTGGATACTCTTTGCGGTCCATGATCGTATGATACACGCTCTCGAATACCTGCTGCGTATTGATTTCTTCATACTGATCCCCTACGATTGGCTGGAAGAAGCAGGTCGGATTGCCGGTATGACATGCCGCACCTACCTGATCGACTTTTGCAAGCAGGGTATCTTTGTCACAGTCGATGGTCAGGGATTTGACATACTGAAAATGTCCGGATGTCTCGCCTTTTGTCCAGAGACTCTGTCTGCTCCGGCTGAAATAGGTCATCCGTCCGGTTTTCACCGTTTTTTCAAATGCCTCCTGATTCATGTATGCCACCATCAGCACTTCGGACGTCTTATAATGCTGGGTGACAACCGGAAGCAGTCCATCGGAATTTAATTTAAATTCGGAAAAATCCATCAGACTCTCAAAGGAAGTCATACGGATTCCATTCTGGCTGCACTCTTCTTTAAAATCAGCACAATTGATTTCTCTCTGACTCACATACATTCCGGAAAGTCCTTTCACGCCCGGACATTCCAGGATCTTAAAAAGCTCTTCCTTTTCCAGTGTATCGGTCACAACCACACACGGAATATCCGTAATATTAACAACGGAATTCAGATCCAGACGGTGCATAAATACGATCTGACTGCTGTAAGTCTGGATCAGATGCTGCTGCTTAAATAATGCATCAAAGTCATTCAAAGACACCGCGATCTTCTCTTTCCCAAACCGCTTTGCCACCGATTCGATCAGTTTCTGTGAATCCGGCTTTGAAAAATTCAGCATGGCACGCTTTGCACCGGTGTAGAGGATTTTCTTCACATCCTCCTGCCGCTTTACATTTCCTCCGGCAACCATCGGGATCCGGATCACGCGGTTGATCTTTTTCATCAGTTCAATGGACTCATCATGATCCTGATCCGTGCTTGACAGGTCAAATACCAGAAGTTCATCCGCCCCGTTATCGCTGTACTCTTTTGCCAGCGCGATCACATCTTCAGATACAACTGTCGGGTCATCAAACCATTTTACCGCCTTCCCTCCAAGAATAAAAATGCAGGGAATCAATCTTTTATAACTCATACGAGAAACTCCTTTTATCTTTTTACAGACTGCCTTTTGTAGACCACACTTCTTTCATCCGTGGTTCTTCGGATACAGCCATATCAAGCGCTTTTCCAAATGCTTTAAATAACGCCTCTGCCATATGATGGTTGTTGCCGCCATCCAGGACTTTCAGGTGCAGGTTCATGGCACCGCTGTAGGAAACAGCATAGAAAAATTCTTTTACCATCTCCGTGTCCAGTTCTCCTAATTTATCACAGGTAAATGTGGCGTCAAAATTCAGATATGGTCTTCCGGAAAGGTCGATTGCCGAAAGCACCAGTACCTCATCCATCGGAAGCATAAAATGTCCATACCGCTTGATTCCTTTTTTATCTCCCAGTGCTTTTGCAATGGTCTGTCCCAGCACGATTCCGGTATCCTCGATCGTGTGATGGCTGTCTACCTCCAGATCTCCGGTAACTTTGACAGTCAGATCAAAAAGTCCATGTCTTGCAAAACCGGAAAGCATATGGTCAAAAAAACCGATGCCGGTAGAAATGTCAGTCTTTCCCGTTCCGTCCAGATTCAGTGTCATCTCGATCTGTGTCTCTTTTGTCACACGACTGCAGGATGCAACTCTGCTCTCCATCTTTTAGTCCTCCTCTTCAAAACGTACATGGATCGAATTGGCATGTGCGGTCAGCTGTTCCGCTTTTGCAAAGCTTTCGATATCCTTATGTACCTTCTGCAGTGCCTCTCTTGAATAAGAGATGATGCTGGATTTCTTGATGAAATCGTCTACAGAAAGTGGTGAGAAGAATTTAGCGGTTCCGTTGGTCGGAAGGATATGGTTTGGTCCGGCGAAATAATCGCCCAGCGGCTCGCTTGCATATTCTCCGATAAAGATGGCACCTGCATTGCGGATTTTTGTCATCACTTCAAACGGATTCTTTGTCTGGATCTCCAGATGCTCGGATGCGATCTCATTTGCCACGTCGATCACATCTTCCATAGTATCTGCAAGCAGGATATATCCGTAATTATCCAGAGATTTGGAAATGATCTCTGCTCTTGAAAGTTCTTTTAAGAAGCCATCTACCTGATCGGATACCTCATGTGCCAGCTTTTCACTTGTCGTAACAAGAATTGCAGAAGCGAGCTCATCATGCTCTGCCTGGGAAAGCAGGTCTGCCGCAACATATCTCGGATTAGCTGTCTCATCTGCCACAACCAGGATTTCACTTGGTCCTGCAATGGAATCAATGCTGACATGACCGTAAACTGCTTTCTTTGCAAGTGCTACATAGATATTTCCAGGTCCTACGATCTTGTCAACCTTCGGGATGCTCTCTGTTCCGTAAGCAAGGGCTGCAATTGCCTGTGCACCACCGACCTTGTAGATCTTATCCACACCGGCTTCTTTGGCTGCAACCAGTGTATTCGGATTTACTTTTCCATTTTTTCCAGGAGGCGTTACCATGATGATCTCATCCACACCGGCAACCTTTGCCGGCATCACATTCATCAGTACCGAAGACGGATAAACTGCCTTTCCTCCCGGCACATACACGCCGACTCTGTGAAGCGGAGTGATCTTCTGCCCAAGAATGGTTCCGTCCGGTTTACTGTCAAACCAGCTGTTCTGACGCTGTTTTGCATGATAACTTTCGATATTGTCTTTTGCTTTGCGGATGACTGTAAGAAGTGTATCATCAACCTGCGCATATGCTTCTTCAATTTCTGCATCTGTGACTTCAATCGTATCTGCAGTAAGCTCTGCCCCATCAAATTTGGCAGTGTATGCAAAAACTGCCGCATCTTTTTCTTCTTTTACTTTATCTAAAATTTCTTTTACGCTTGCCTCATACTGTCCATAATTGTTCGGACTTCTTTTCAGCAGATCTTCCAGCAGATTTTTCTTTGTATCGCTGTTCAGCTTTTGTATTCTCATGTGCATTAAGCCTCCCTTTTTAATATACTTCTGAGTTTATAAAGAAGTTCCTTGATCCTGTCATTTTCCAGACGCATGCTGACCGGGTTTACGATCATACGCGCTGATAACGGGCAAACCTCATCGAGAACTACAAGTCCGTTCTCTTTCAGGGTTGATCCGGTTTCCACGATATCCACGATCACCTCTGAAAGGCCAACGATCGGTGCAAGTTCAATCGAACCGTTCAATTTGATAATCTCTACCGTCTGGTGTCTGGTATTATAAAAATAATCCTTTGCAATATTCGGATATTTTGTTGCCACACGGATCAGTTCGTGATTTTCCAGATATTTTTTCGCATCTGCCGGTCCGCATACGCACATCCTGCATTTACCAAAACCAAGATCCAGTACCTCATGTACCTTCTTTCCCGCTTCCAGGATCGTGTCTTTTCCGACCACGCCGATGTCCGCCGCACCATATTCTACATAGGTCGGTACATCCGGTCCCTTCGATAAGAAAAATTTGAGTTTTAATTCTTCATTCACAAAAATCAGCTTTCTGGAATCTTTATCTTTCATTTCCTCACAGGTGATCCCCAGTTCTTCCAGAAGCTCCAGTGTCTGTTTTGCGAGCCGCCCCTTACAGAGCGCAAATGTCAAATATCTTGTGTCTTTCATCGTCTCACCCCTACCCTACAATTTTCTCTTCGCCGGTCATCAGGTTCACCATCTGCACATCTCCTTTGCTGCGAAGATACAGCATGCTTCCTGCAAGACTGCGTTTTCCATAATCCACATAGAATTCCAGCGACTTATCCGATGCTTTCTGAAGGATCTGGGTATTCTTGTTCTTTCCTCTAAATTCCATGGCAAGCTGGATTGCATCCTTCAACCGTTCTTTATCATATAAGATCAGGGAACTTTTCTCGCCACTTGAGATCTGGATCTTCTGGCGGGAAAGTGCGCTCATCAGTTCATCTACTACGATCGCAAAACCGATCGCCGGCTCTGCTTTTCCAAACTTTTCAACCAGGTGGTCATAACGTCCGCCTTTTACAATGGCATCCCCGGTCCCAAAAGTGTATCCCCGGAAGATAATACCGGTATAATATCCGTAAATTCCGCTCATGCTCAGATCAAACGTAATATACTGTTCCATTTTGTAGACAGATAAGATCGCGTAGATTTTTTCGAGACGCCGGATTGCTTTCATCGCTTTTTTGCTTGGCGCTACCTTTTTCGCCTCCTCCAGGATCTCCACACCACCGACCATCTCTGAAAGTGCAGAAAATGCTTTTCTTGACACCGGTTTTGCATCAGCCTCTTCTAAAAGTTCGTCTGCACCGAAAAAGTTCCGGTTGTTAATCAACTCACGCAGACGTTCTTCTGTCTCATCATCAATCTCGGATTCCTCGATCAGACTCTGGAAAAAGTCTACATTTCCTATACTGATCTGAAATTCTTCCAGTCCGGCATTCTTCAGACAGTCAATGACAAGTGCCAGCATCTCCGCATCAGCATCCGCCGCATCCAGTCCGATCATCTCCGCGCCCATCTGGGTACTTTCCTTTAATCGTCCCTGATAACTGGAATGATTGATAAATGTATTCCCCACATAGCAAAGCCTTGCCGGGAGCTCATCATCCTTAAATAAAGTTGCCGTCGCACGTGCGATCTGCGGAGTGATATCCGGTCTTAACACCAGTGTGTTGCCGTCTCTGTCAAAAAATTTATATAATTCCCTTGAAGGAATGGTTCCGATCTCTTTTCTGAATACATCAAAATATTCATACATAGGAGTCTGGATATCATGATATCCGTACAAATGCAGAGTCTTATGAAGTCGGTTCTGAAGTGCCAGCTTTTTGGCGCATTCTTCGTGATAAATGTCTCGGACCCCTTCGGGTGTATGTAATAACTGCTTCATAGATTGTAACTCCTCTTTTTTGTTTATTCGTCACTTTAGTATGTTACCATATTAAAACGTGACCTTGTTGTATTATACGAACTTTGACGCGGCTTGTCAAGCCTGCATACTCAGAAGTTCTATCCTGCTAATCTCTTTTCCATGCTTCTTATCTTTCTTCCCGGTGATCCAGATCCTTCTGGAGCATCTCCAGATACGGAACGAATACGCCCTGCCTTAGCTGCATAAAATATTCCTCATCCAGTTCTTCAAAGCGTACGCTTTTCCGTCCGCCCTGCTTCATCCGCTCCCAAAACACTTCTATTTCTTCAAAACGCATGTAATAAAGCAGGTTTTTTGTACTGTAATAGATAAGAAAAAAGGAAATTCCATCCTGTTTTTCAAAATCCCGCATAAAATTCATCTGGTGTTCATGGATATTGTGTAGTGGAAAGGTATCCATACTGCACTCTTTTGCGTCAAAACATACGGGAATTCCCTGTACTGCTCCAATATAATCGACCGTACTGCGCTGGTCAAAATAGGCCAGCGTGATCTGGCGGTGATCTTTGTCCATTCGTACCGGAGTGATCGGTGTCGGGATTTTCTGAATGAGCGCCAGTCCCTGCTGCTGATAGCGTTCATTCGTCCGGTTAATAAAATCCTCCAGGGTTGAACCTCTTAGCCCTCTTGAATTCCAGGTTCCCATTCTAATCCTTCTCCTTTTATGATGGTTGTAAATCCTTCCGGAAGAGGCGCGGTAAGCTCCTTTTCCGATACCTTTGCAAGCGCATCCTCTCTTTTCGGGAACTGCATTTTCCATGCATGTAAAAGTTGATATTTTAACGCATATTTTTTCCTGAAAATAGAATTGACCTTTGGATTACCATACTTGCTATCCCCGATGATCGGATGACCGGTCGAAGACAGATGTGCACGGATCTGATGGGTCCGTCCCGTGATCAGATGCACCTTCAGAATCGTCTGCTGACCATTATCCGCAAGCGGAATATACTCTGTGGCTATCGGCTTTGCCTCGCCTTTTGCTTCTTTCAGAATTTTCACCTGATTGGTCATCTCATTTTTCAGAAGATATCCTTCGATCTTCTGACGGTCTTTTATCACCCCATCCACGATCGTGAGATAATATTTTTTCACGGTCCTGTCTCTTAAAATCTCGCTGAGCTGCTGCAATCCCGCAAGGCTTTTCCCTGCGGTTACAAGACCACTGGTATTCCGGTCCAGGCGGTTACAGACAGATGGGCGGAAAGTAGCAAGCTCAGCTGGTTTCAGATCGCCTTTTTTCAGCAGATACGCGATCATATATTCATTCAGGGAAAGGTCAGACGGTGCTGCTTTCTGGGAAAGCATGCCTGATGGTTTGTTCAGGATCAGAATGTCCGGATCCTCATAGATTACCGACAGCCGGATGCTGCTTTCCATTGCCCGTGCAAGATCTGCCGGAAGCTTCTTTTCTGCTCCCGGTGTCCCTGCGAATTTCTGCCAGGTATCATCTGAGAGAAATACTTCAACCTGATCTCCTTTTGTCAGTTTTTCATTTCCCTGCGCTTTTTTCCCGTTTAACTTGATGTTCTTTTTCCGCAGCATCTTGTAAACAAAGCTCATCGGCGCTTTACTTAAATATTTTCCAAGAAGCTTGTCCAGACGCTGTCCTGCTTCATTTGCCGAAACGGTTATTTTCTGCATGCTTTTAATTCCTCCTGCCTTTTACAGTGAAATGTCCAGTAGGAGTCCTTTGATCATCTCTTCGTGTTTTCTTGTATCCTGCTGTTCTACAGAAGCAATGTTGTTCATTCCCTCGGCGCGGGTCAGAAATGCCTTGTAATCATGGAAAAACTTGACCACCACCTTGTCGAACTGGTTCTGCTTCATAATGGATTTGATATGCTTTGCGGCATAGTCCACATCCACTTTTTTCACCGGCACATAGCCACAAATCGTATTGTTGTAAATTGCAACAGCGGCTACTGGCATTGCCTTTTTCTCGCTGGTGATCACAAGATCGTATGCCATGGTAAGTTCTTCGGTGACAGCCGAGATTTCAAGCTCAGTTGCCTCATCGATGGAATCATGCGGCATGACCATGATCAGATTGACCAGGATCCGGCTTGCCGGAAGACATCCGAGTACCGCTACCACAGTGAGCAGATTGAGCTTTGTCTTTGTTGTTACATAACCGGCGACCACCAGTGCGGCAACCAGTCCAAAAGAGACAACAGCTTCCAGTATCAATAATCGTTTTCTTCTGCGCAGATAACCTGCGTCTCCTTTTTGTATCTTCATCGTGTTTTTCGCTTACTCCTTCGTTATTTTCTCCATCACTGACATGGCTTTTAAAATCATTCCATGCGGAAGTACTTTGGCAGCTGCTTCTGCCCCTTTCATTGCCGTGCCATATACAGAAACCTCTTTTTTGTATTTGGCATCAATGAGCGCCTGCTTTACAACCTGTACCGGATCTGCCATCACAGCCTCTTTCATGCCACCGGGCAGCTTCCCTGACACTTCAAAAAACGGAGTGTTCACAGGCCCCGGGCAGACCGCTGTGACAGAGATTCCTTTTTCCTTAAGTTCAGCTGCAAGGCTCCTTGAAAAGCTCAGTACATACGACTTTGTCGCCGCATAAACTGCGAATTTTGCCTGCGGGCAAAAAGCCGCTGCGCTTGCCAGGTTGATGATCCTGGTCCCTTTGTGCATCCAGGGCAGACAGGTACAGGTCATCTCGGTCAGTCCCCGGCAGTTCAGGTCGATCATACGGAGCTGAAGTTTCTTGTCTTCCTTTGCAATTTCCTCTACTGTCCCGGTCTTTCCGAATCCGGCTGCATTGACCAGCATACGGATATCAGGATTCTGATTTTCCAGCCGGTTTTTCACCTGCTTGTATACCAGATCCTCTTCCATGTCACCTGCAAAGATCCGGATATACGTCTTGTGGTTTTTCTTGATCTCTTCCAGCTTCTTTTCACTGCGAGCGATCACCCAGATTTCATCCAGTTCCCTGTAAAAACGTTCAATCTGTCTGACAAATTCTTTTCCCATGCCGGAGGATGCCCCGGTAACAATCGCAATCTTCATAAGCGGTTCTCCTTTCTCCTGTGACTACTTCCGTTTGTGTACATTACGGATGGATTTCTTTTTCTGCGGTCTTGACGAGGACTCACCCCTGCCATTTCCTGTAGATGCAGGCTTTGTATTCTTATGCCCTGCATTTGAATTTTTATAATTTCCGTTTGTCTTTCCTGGATTTTTGTTATTTCCATTCGGGTTTTTGCTCTTTCGATCCGTGCCGCTATGAGTTCCTCCGTGGTTTCTTCCGCTGTATCCATTCTTCTCCTGCGTTTTTTCCGAATGCAGCTTTCTCGGACGAATCAGACATTTCTCATCGAATCCTACCAGATCCATACGGTCTGCGATTCGCAGTGCCTCCATGACCAGATCATAATTCTTCGGATTTCGGTACTGGATCAGTGCTCTCTGCATCGCTTTTTCATGCGGGTTCTTCGGCACATACACCGGCTTCATCGTCCGCGGATCTACACCGGTATAGTACATACAAGTGGAAATTGTAGACGGTGTCGGGTAGAAATCCTGTACCTGCTCCGGCATATAACCAAGATCCCGCAGGTATTCGGCAAGCTTTACCGCTTCTTTCATAGTAGAACCCGGATGGGACGACATCAGATACGGAACCAGGTACTGTTTAAGTCCAAGTCTTTTATTGATCTCTTCGTATTTGTGGGTAAAACGTTCATAAACTGCATTTTCCGGCTTGCCCATCATCTGAAGAACCGGATCTGCTACATGCTCCGGTGCAACTTTCAGCTGACCGCTGACATGATACTGACACAGTTCTCTGAAAAACGTGTCATCCGGATCCGCCAGCAGATAGTCAAATCGGATACCGGAACGGATAAATACTTTTTTGACTCCAGGTATCTTTCTGAGATCCCTGAGAATGCTTAAGTACTCTTTATGATCTGCGATCATATTTTTACACGGCTTTGGAAAAAGACACTGTTTGTTCGTACATGCCCCGTATTTTAACTGTTTCTTACATGCCGGTGCACGGAAGTTCGCGGTCGGTCCGCCCACATCATGAATATATCCTTTGAATTCCGGATCCTCCGGAAATGTCTTTGCTTCAGCGATCAGTGATTCCTTACTTCGTGTCTGAATGATCCTTCCCTGATGGAATGTCAGTGCACAAAAACTGCAGCCTCCAAAACATCCCCTGTTGCTGATCAGACTGAATTTGATCTCCCGGATTGCCGGAACTCCACCTGCCGTCTCATAAGATGGATGATAGGTCCGCATGTAAGGAAGTGCGTAGACATCATCCATCTCCTGCTGGGTCAGCGGTTTTGCCGGAGGGTTCTGTACCACATACAGATGATCCGAATAGGGCTCAACCAGCCGCTTTCCGGAAAATGGATCTGTGTTGCAGTACTGTCTGTAAAAGCTTTTGGCGTACAGAAGCTTATCTTTTTTCATCTCTTCATACGGTTCCAGAATCTCTGCATCATACACACTGTCCAGATTCTTGACCTTACAGACCGTTCCATCGATATAAGTAATGTCCTTGATATCCAGTCCGGCATCCAGTGCCTCTGCAATCTCAATGATCGAGCGTTCGCCCATTCCATAAGAAACCAGGTCTGCACCCGAATCCAGAAGAATGGAACGCTTAAGCTGGTTGGACCAGTAATCATAATGTGCAAGTCTCCTAAGACTCGCCTCGATACCACCCAGAATGATTGGTGTCTTCTTATATGTCTGACGGATCAGATTGCCGTACACAACCGCTGCATAATCCGGTCTCTTTCCCATCACTCCGCCCGGTGTATAAGAATCCTGCTGCCGTCTTTTCTTTGATACAGAATAATGGTTGACCATGGAATCCATATTTCCCGCTGACACCATAAATCCAAGCCGCGGCTCTCCAAATTCTGTAATACTTTCTTTATCCTTCCAGTCAGGCTGTGCAATGATCCCCACGCGGAAGCCATGTGCCTCTAAAAGGCGGGTGATGATCGCATGTCCAAAAGACGGGTGGTCTACATAGGCATCTCCGCTTACATAGACAAAGTCTACCTGATTCCACCCCCGTTCTTCCATCTCTTTCCTGCTGATCGGTAAAAATCCATGATTCATTATAATACCTCGTATGTCTGATTGGTAATGTCTTCATAGCTGTGAATAAAATAATCGGCAAGTTCCCGCTTTTTCGCATCCTGTGGGCGTGAAAACCAGTCGTCCACCGCGCACACACGCATTCCTGCATTTTTCCCGGCGAGGATTCCCATCGGAACATCTTCAAATACCAGGCAGGCAGAAGGCTCTGCACCCAGCTGCCCAGCCGCCTTCAGATAAACATCCGGTGCCGGTTTCCCTTTATTCACTTCGCAGCTTGTACAGATCGTATCGAAAAGATGGGTGATCTGCCTTGCCTTTAAAAATTCTTCCACCAGTTTCCGGTCATTGCTGGTTGCGATTCCTGTCCGGATCCCTTTCTCTTTCAGCATCTCCAGAAATTCCTTTACCCCTGGCTTTAGTGTGACCTCTTTTGTATATTTATCCACAGACATATCATACCATTCTTTTTTGATCTCCTCCACAGTATGCGGAAGCTCCGGAAAAATCTTCAAAAAGTACTGCGCTGTCTCGGTATAGCTCATCCCTTCCATTGCCTCATGAAAATCTTCCGGCGGATTCAGATGATATTTTCTGATATAATCTTCATCTATCGCTGTCCACACCCACATGGAATCTACCAGAGTCCCATCCAGATCAAAAATGACAGCTTTAGTATGCTCTAACATAATTTTTTTATCTCCTCTTCGGTCAGTGACCGGTATTCTCCCTTTGTAAGTGTCTTATCCAGAGCAAGGCTTCCCATAGAAAGCCGCTTCAGATAGATTACCTCTTTGCCGACTGCATGAAACATCCGCTTCACCTGATGGAAACGTCCTTCAGTGATCGTAAGCTCGATTTCCGACTCCTCCCCACTTTTCAGGATTCGAAGATCTGCGCTTTTAGCCGGCGTATCGTCTCCGATATCCACTCCATCTGCAAATGCTTTCACATCAGATTCATCTACCTTTCCCTGTACTTTCGCATAATACACCTTATCCACATGCTTTTTGGGGGAAAGCAGGAGGTGTGCCAGTTCTCCGTCATTGGTGATCAGAAGCAGTCCTTCCGTGTCCTTATCCAGACGTCCTACCGGGAATAGATCATTTCTTTTTTTATCTGTGATCAGATCCAGAACTGTCTTGTCCCGGTCATCTTTTGTTGCGGAAATAACACCTGCCGGTTTATAGAGCATATAATACTCTTTTTTAGTGTATCCAATCTGTTTTCCTTCAAGACTTACTTTCTGTGTGGTCTCATCGATTTTAAGTTCCG
The DNA here is from genome assembly GCF_027686195.1 of Coprococcus sp. AF102-57. Taxonomy (NCBI): domain Bacteria; kingdom Bacillati; phylum Bacillota; class Clostridia; order Lachnospirales; family Lachnospiraceae; genus Coprococcus; species Coprococcus sp. AF102-57. The sequence continues at coordinate 35,513 of NZ_JAQCSY010000019.1, forward strand.
GTTTTTTCACCGTCTCTCCATCAACCATAACACGTCCGCTGCGGATCAGTTTTTTGATTTCACTTCTGGTTCCCTGCCCCATCTCGGCAAGATATTTGTCTATGCGCATCATGCAGACTGATTCCTCCATCCAGGCAGATATTTGTTCTTCAAAGTTCCGTTCGTGACTTTTCCCCATCCAAGTGGGAAACCGTCTGTACAGACCAGATGCCAGCCTTTTGCCTTAGCCGGAATCAGATCCTCCACATCGATTGTCTCACCTTTCAGATAACGCATCAGTCGGTTATCATCAGAAGACAGGTTCAAAGTATGCGCGTACTCTTCCATTTTCAAGTTCATCGCCAGTGCCTGGCTCGGTTCAAAACGCTTTTTCTTCAGTTCGCCAAGGAGCAGTCCGCTTCTTAAAAATCTTGCGCCTTTCAGTTCCGGAAGATTCTCCGGCATATAGTACACGCGCTCTCCATGGATATCCAGTCTCCACGGCTTCAGATCCCACTTTACATCACGGAAGAATTCCTCCAGCTCTGCCGGGATCTTCTTCACTTTCTGTTCTGCGACCGGGGAAGACGGGCAGATTGCATCCTCACTCTTTTTCAGCAGTGCGAGGTAATGTCCCTCCCCTTTCATATGATGTGGAAAAATACGGACAGTCTTAGCAAAATCCGGATCCTTTGACTTGGTTACTTCCGGCCTGCCCGGTGCAAATCCTTCATATCCTGCGATTTCCTGAATCTCGAATTCCGGATATTCACCGAGCAGATATTCGATCGTCCCCTCATTCTCCAGTGGATCAAACGTACAGGTTGAATACAGCATCATGCCACCCGGCTTTAACATTCTTGCCGCCTGGGTGATAATGCTTCTCTGCAGCTTCGAGAAAAATTCCGGTCCATGTTCTTCCCAGGCGCGTACCATCTTCTTATCTTTACGGAACATCCCTTCCCCAGAACACGGCGCATCGATCAGGATCTTGTCAAAATAACCGCTGAAATAGCGTTCCAGTCGCCCAGGTTCTTCACTCATGACCAGCATATTGCCGATTCCGAAAACTTCCAGATTCTTTAAGAGTCCTCTTGCTCTGGAGCTGCTGATATCATTTGCGACCAGAACACCTTCGTTCTGAAGCTTCGCCCCAAGCTCGGTTGCCTTTCCACCAGGTGCGGCACAGACATCCAGTACCCGGTCCCCCGGTTCTACCGGAAGACGATTCGCCGGTGTCATCGCACTCGGCTCCTGCAGGTAGTAAAGTCCTGCAAAATAATACGGATGCTTCGCAGGAGATATCTTTTCTCCATCATAGTAAAAACCGTTGTCGATCCACGGGATCGGTGTGATCTCAAACGGACAGATCTTCACAAAATCCTCCACAGAAATCTTCTCCGTATTCACACGAAGTCCGTAATATCTCGGCTCGTCATAACATTTTATATAATCCTCAAATTCATCTCCGAGGAGTGCCTTCATCTTCTCTTCAAATTCATTTGGTAAATTTATCATTCTTTCGTCCTCCATATCATTTAAGTATAGCATAGTTAGAAAGAACAGGAAAGTTTTTTCTCCCCGGCAAGTCTTAAAATCCAATAGGGATTGTAGCTGGTTTCTTCGCCGTCCGGATAGAGATAAATCCCCAGATGCAGATGTGTGGCAAACATCCCTTTCGTCCCCTCCGGACCATATCCGGTATTTCCCATAAATCCAATGATATCCCCTGCCTTCACCTCGTCCCCCTCCTGATAACTTCCATAAGAGTCCAGATGTGCATAATAGAAATATGCACCGGACGGTGCGGTAATCCCGATCCTGTATCCTCCCTTTTCCAGCCAGCCTCTTGCCGATACTACCCCATCTGTCATACTCACAACCGGATAGAGACCGGGGATATCTTTCGATGCCATCAGATCACAGCCTTCATGTCCCCTTTTTCCTCCGTAGGTGCGCTCTCCCATCCAGCTGTCCACAAAAGATACCTGATACTGTGGATGTTTCGGTGATTCCGGAACAGGAAAATAGCGGATATCATTCCAAAGAGCTGTACAGATCTTTTCAAAAGATTTCCACTCTTCTTTTTCCGACCATTTTTCAAACAGCTCTTTTTCGTTATCCTGTGGAAACAGGCTGTTTTCCAGAAAATAAATGGCATAAAGTCTTCCTCTTTTTTCATGATCTGTCTTCGCAAGAACCTGGAAAAACGCCTCCTCCATCCCAAGCTTTCTGAATTCTTCTGTGCTTCCTGTTTTTAGGTTCAATCGGTTTTTTTTAGCTTTCTCGTTGATCTGTATGCTTGCTGCCACGCAAAAAATCAGCAATAAAAAAAGGAGCAGAAGCGATCTGCGTTCCAGTCTTTTTTTCAAGATTTCTCCATTTTTCTTTTATTCTATTCACACTGAATCTCTTATATGCATATGTGCCCCGGTATATCTGTCTGCGTTTTTTCATAAACTATTGCAAAAGAATACGGCAGGTATACACGATGAAAACAAAAAAACTGTCTGTGTTTTTTCTGATCGGACTTTTCCTTCTGATGCTTTTTTCCCCGGAAACCGTTGCCACAGGTGCCGCAAACGGACTGCTACTCTGGTATAGGCAGGTGCTTCCGGTGCTCTTTCCTTTTCTTCTTATAACCGGTCTTATGATCCGCACAGAGAGCATTTCCCTGATCAATCATACCCTTTCTCCAATTCTGAAGCCTTTTCTTGGCATTTCTGAAAATGCTTCTTTTTCGGTGGTCTGTGGATTTCTCTGTGGCTTTCCAGTAGGGGCAAAATCCTGCTCTGACCTGACTGATAAAGGGAAAATTTCTTCTGCCGAAGGAGAATACCTACTTTCCTTCTGTAACAATGTCAGTCCTGCGTTTCTGACCGGGTATGTGGCGGTACAGAGCCTCAAGCAGCCTGAAATGGCGCAGATCTGTCTGCTTTTTCCTATCCTTGCCGCACTGTGCTGCTCCTTTTTGTTCCGCAGATGGTATCTGCCGCGGAATCCTTTTGCGGTCGTAGAAGAACAGGCTGATCCCAGACAATTTCTTCCTTTTTCCGAGGCTCTTGACGAAAGTATTCTGTCAGCATGTGATTCCATCACGAAAATCGGCGGATATATGATCGTTTTTTCAGTGCTCATTTCTTTTATGGCAAAACTTTCCTTTCAGAATTTCTTCTGGAAATTGTTGCTTCTTCCCGGAGTGGAACTGACCGGGGGAATCCGCATGCTCTGTCAGCTGGACCTTACTTCTGAACAGCGGTTTCTTCTCGTTATGGCGCACTGTTCTTTTGGAGGAGTCTGCGCGCTTTTCCAGACAAAATGCATGATCCGATCCCAGAACTGGTCTTTTCCTCGCTATATAGCAGAAAAGCTGATTACCGCAATGGTAACCAGCCTGTTCGCTTTTTGCTATATGAAATTGTTCGGATAAAGAACTTATTCTCTCTGTCCCTGGTCCGTCTGTCCGGCTTCTCCGCCGAATTCTGCTTCCAGTCCGCGTGAGGACTTATCCGGAACTTCCAGTTCTGCACGGTTGTTACGGACAACATCATAACATTCCTGAAGGGATGTTACCAGACTGTCATACTTGCTTGTGTAACTGTTCAGTGTATGACCGATGATGCTTTCAGCATTGGCAAGAAGATCATCTGTATACTGCACTGCCCCGATACGGATATCGTTGGCATCATTAGTCGCATTATCCAGAATCTGCTGTGCCTGGTCTGTTGCTGCCATAACGATCTCGTTTGCCTGTGCGTATGCCTGCTGCATGATCTCATGCTCGCTTACCAGTTCACTTGTCTGTGCATGTGCTTCTTCAATCATGCTTTCTGCTTTCTGTTGTGCATCCGCAAGGATCGCATCCTTGTTCGCAATGATCTTCTGATAACGCTTGATCTCATCAGGTGTCTTCATACGAAGTTCACGGAGAAGTTCATCGATCTGGTCTTTATTCACGATAATCTTTGTAGTTGATAATGGCTGAAACTTACAGCTGTCAATGTACTCTTCAATTTCTTCAATAATCTGCTCAATACGGCTGCTCATAATTTTGCACTCTCCTTCTTGTCACAGACCTACTGTGACATCTTTTCTTTTATACTTTTGGCGACAGTCTCCGGCACGAACTGGGAAATATCCCCTCCGAAAGCTGCGACTTCTCTTACGATTGTAGAGCTAAGGTAAGAATACTTGAGATTGGTTGTAAGGAACATGGTTTCTACTTCCGGTTCAAGCTTATGATTCGTCTGTGACATCTGGATCTCATATTCAAAATCTGTGATCGCACGCAGTCCGCGAATCACAAGACGTGCCTTTTGCTGTCTTGCAAATTCTACAAGCAGCCCGTCGAAAGGCACTACTTTCACATTGCCGAGATCTTTTGTCACTTCCTTTAACATTTTAACACGTTCTTCTACAGAAAACAACGGGGTTTTTGCTTTATTCATCAATACTCCGATTATAAGTTCGTCTACAATTTTACTGCTCCGGGTAATAATATCCAGATGTCCGAAAGTTACCGGGTCAAAGCTTCCCGGATAAATCGCTCTTATCATGAGTCTACTCCTCCACAGATATAAATACATGCATATTGGTCTTGTATTTCTTTTGTTTGATCATTGAAAAACCAAGTTCCTCCAAATAAGAAAAATCAGTCGCCAAAGATGCTTCCACGATGATCAGTGCATCCTTTTCCAGCAAGTCTGCTTTTGCAAGATAAGTAAGCACCTCTTTTTCCAGCATATGGTTGTACGGTGGATCCATAAACACATAATCGAATTTTTCTCTTCCATCCAGCCTGCGAAGTGCCGAAAATACATCCTCCCGGATTACTTCCGCCTGGTCTGCAAGCTGTGTCTTTTTCAGATTCTCCATAATGCACTGGATTGCATTCGGATTGTTTTCCACAAAAACCGCCTTTTTTACACCTCGGCTGATCGCCTCAATCCCGATTGCCCCGCTTCCGGAAAAAAGATCCAGAAATGTACAGTCGCAAAGTCCGTGTGCGATCATATTGAATAAGGTTTCTTTGGTTCTGTCGGTTGTCGGACGTGTCTCCATTCCTTTTACCGTCACAAGTGGTATTCTTCTGGCTTTCCCTGCTATGACTCTCATCTTATCGTTCTCCTGATTTATGATGTCAGAAACTACTCCATCATTTCAAAACATAGGGTGTTTTGTCTTTTAACCCTGACAACATATTATACTTATTTGTGATTATTTTGTCAATTTCCCCGCTTGTATTTTACCAGATACATTTTTTATATCTGTCTTTTTTCAGATACAAAGCTCTATTTTTCCGACTCCATGTGTGCCTGATGGACAGTGATCTGCTGATATGGAATATCAATATGATTTTCATCCAGTGTCAACTTGATATTTTCCAGCATCCGCCATCTTGTCGGCCAATACTCTTCACTTTTTACCCAGGCACGGACACCAAGCACCACTGAACTGCTCCCAAGCTCATTTACAAAGACATTATGTTCCATACTCTGGATGACGGACGGATCATTTTTTACAAGTTCCTGCAACAGTTTCTTGGCAAGGCGCAGATCCGCTTCATATGCAATATCCATCTTCAGATCCAGCTGACGGTAATCTTTGTCCGTCACATTGGTAAGGCTTGTGTTGGCAAGTGTTCCATTCGGCACAATGATCGTCTTGTTGTCAATGGTGGCAAGCTTAGTGTAGAAGATCTGGATCTCTTTGACCGTTCCTTCATTGCCATGGCTGTCTTCTATAATATAATCCCCGACAACAAAAGGCTTCAAAAATAAAATCAGCATCCCACCGGCAAGGTTGGAAAGACTTCCCTGCAGGGCAAGACCAACTGCCACGCCTGCCGATGCAACCGTTGCTGCAATCGATGCAGATTCTACACCGAGCGAATTGATAATTGCCAGAAACAGCAGAATATGAAGTCCGTATTTCAACAGAGAATCCACAAACTGTCTTGCACCGGTATCCGAATTGGCGCGTTCCATGGATGCCCGCGTAATCTTGCGGATCCAGTTGATCACCTTATGGCAGATGATGAATATGAGCAACGCCATCAGAATCCGGATTCCAAACGCAATCAGGTCCGGACCTTTCTCCTGAATGAATTTGTTAAATCCGGTGATTGTATCCACCGTATCCTGCACGGTCTCCTCTACCTCACTTCCTGCGGCTGTCTGTGTCAAAAGCATGTTTTATCCCTCCTTCAGTGCAATAAATGCTGCAAGATTCCCCCTCTTTCCTTTGGATGCGCGATGGGAAAATAAAAGCTCCGGGTTGCAACAGGTACACACATTAGTAACCGCCATATGTTCCGGTCTGATCCCTGCATCTGTGAGAACCAGTTCATTTGCCTTCCAGAGATCCAGCTGGAACTTTCCATTCTCCTTGGCATAGAACAGACGGTCATATTCAGACTCTCTGAAATTTGCGCGGAACATATCGATCACATCTTCACTGACTTCATAACATTCCTGACAGATGGACGGTCCCACACAGGCAAGGATATTCTTTGGATCACAACTGAATTCTTTCTGCATCTTTTCAACCGTCACCTGTCCCATCCGGTTCACGGTGCCTCTCCAGCCGGAATGGCTGGATGCTACCACCTTTTTCACCGGATCCAGAAACAGAAGCGGTACACAGTCCGCGTAAAATGTCACCAGACAGATCCCCGGTATATTTGTGATCAGTCCATCTACATCTGTGTAATCTTTTTCTCTTGTAACACCTTTGCCGGCATCTTCTCTTGTCACGATCCGTACGTTCGTCGTATGGGTCTGATGCGTGCAGACCATATGCTCCGGTTTCACGCCGATTGCAGCTGCCATTCTTCTGTAATTCTCGTCCACATGCGCGGGATCATCCCCTCTGGTATAGCTCAGGTTCATGCTTCCCAGAAAACCTTCACTCACTCCTCCAAGTCTGGTCGAAATTCCATGTTCTACAAGCCCTTCCTTTTCAAGGATCGGATATTTGAGAAATGGTACGCCAGCACTTATGCATTCGTCAAAGATATGCTCCTCGTTTTTATATTTTAATCCTATTTTCATCTGTACTCTCCCGTATTGTGATATCTGCAGGCAGCCATTTGCCTTTCCCCTGTATCATAACTCATACAATTCCAAAATCTCCGCAGTACTCAAATGCATTTTTCCGCAAAGAAATCTTATTCCCCGCGATTCCTATTACATCGAAGCGGCATGGTATCTCTGTGCAGCCGTTCTTCATCAGATAATAAACGGCCGCTCCGGACAGGCGCATCTGTTTGGGCACAGATACCGCCTCCAGAGCAGCCGAAAGCCCTCCTGTTTTGCGAAATTTCACCTCACAAAAGACCAGATATTCTCCGTCTTTTGCAACAATGTCAATCTCCGCATAACGGCAGCGGAAATTATACTCCAGTATCCGATATCCTTGCTTTTCCAGAAATTCACCTGCTATTTTTTCATATTTTGTACCGGTCCTTCGCCGGTTTTTTTCATTCTCCAATCGCCTTTTGGATCTGATCTTCTACCTGTTCTGACGGATTTTTATACGAAGTGTCCGATAAAACTTCTTCTGTGGATCGGTGTCGGTCCAAGCGTCTGAAGCGCTTTGATATGTTCTGCTGATCCATAACCTTTGTTGGACGCGAATCCATATCCCGGAAGTACCTTATCATACTCTTCCATCAGACGATCTCTTGTTACCTTTGCCACAATACTTGCTGCAGCGATGGATACGCTTTTCGCATCTCCCTTGATGATTGGAACCTGTGGAATCACAACCTCCGGAATGGTAACTGCATCATTTAAAAGCAGATCCGGCTTGACTTTCAAATTGCCAATCGCCTGACGCATGGCTTCGTAAGTTGCCTGCAGAATATTGATCTCGTCAATCCTTGCAGGGGAAGCCATCCCGAGACCTACCGCAACTGCTTTGTCCATGATCTCATCATAAAGCTCATCTCTTTTTGCTGCGGAAAGCTTCTTGGAATCATTTATATAAAGGATCTCGCACTCTTTGGGCAGGATCACGGCTCCTGCAACCACCGGACCCGCAAGTGGCCCCCTTCCCACCTCGTCAATTCCACAGATAAACGCATGGTCAGCATATTTTTCTTCGTACTGACGCATTTTCGCAAGGCGCTCTTTTTCGGCAAGCAGCTTTTCCTTCTGCTTTCTGTACTTTTCCAGAAGCTTTTGCACACCGGCTCTGTCATCCGGCGCATAGACCTTCATCAGCTGCTCCCTTTCGGCATCCTCTGCCATTTTCAAACGGCTGTCGATCTCTTTGATACTTTCTTTACTCATGCTTTATCACTCCGATTTTGTTGAACGGATAAATTCTTACCCAGGCACGCCCGATCAGCATATCACGGGTAAGTACACCCACACTTGCCACACGGCTGTCCGAGCTGTGATTCCGGTTATCTCCCAGGACAAAATATTCATCATCTCCCAGTTTAATCGGCTCTGCTGCAATTCCCGGATCTTCCATCACCTCTGCACCATAATGTTCATCCAGCTTTTTGCCATTAATATACATATATCCATCGATCACCTGCACAGTCTCACCGGGCAGTCCAATGATACGTTTGATATAATAGGTATTCTCTGCATGCTGGTAAGGGAATACAATAATATCATATCTTTCCGGATCGCGGAAGCGGTAGCTGAGCTTATCCACGATCAGGTTATCTCCGTCTGAAAGTGTCGGCTCCATTGAATGACCGTCTACTTTTGTGCGTTGTCCGACAAAGGTGACGATCACCCATGTCAGCAGAACAATGACCAGAAGATACAGAAGAGTTCCTCCCAGTGATCTCCATATACTCTGCTCCTGCTCCGGGGCTTCTTCCTTGTTGTCTTCCTTACTCATTTGTATACTCCTTTACAAATTCAAGTGTGATCCTTCCGAGTCTTCCATTTCGGAAATCATCCAACAGCATACCAGCTGCTTTTGCGGTATCTAATTCATTTCCACGCACCAGACAATGGCGGCTCTCAGCAATTGCTTCCAATACACTGTAGCTGTTCTGCTTTTCGTTGATCGTATATTTCTCAGCAAGAACACCCGGATAAGCATCCTGCATAAAGCTGATCAGCTCCGCCGCAAGCTCTTCCAGATTCATGATCTCATCCTTGATCGACCCGATAAATGCAAGGCGCAGTCCCACCTGCTGGTCCTCAAACTTCGGCCAGAGAATTCCCGGTGTATCGAGAAGCTCTACGTTCTTGTTTAGACGGATCCATTGCTTTCCTTTGGTCACACCCGGTTTGTTACCGGTCTTTGCACAGGCTTTTCCGGCAAGTGCATTGATAAAAGTAGACTTTCCGACATTCGGGATTCCGACTACCATCGCACGGACCGGACGGTTCAGAATCCCTCTCTTACGGTCACGCTCTGTCTTTTCTTTACATGCTTCCTGGATTACTCCCTGAATAGACTTAATCCCACCGCCTTTACGGGAATTAACCTTAACTGCCGAATATCCTTTTCCACGGAAATAGCCGATCCACTCTTCTGTCTGCTTCTCATCTGCAAGATCTGCCTTATTGAGCAGGATCAGTCTTGCTTTATTCTTTCCAAGTTCATCGATGTCCGGATTCCGGCTGCTCATCGGAACTCTTGCATCAACCAGTTCGATCACAAGATCGATCAGTTTGATATTCTCCTGCATCATCCTTTTGGCCTTTGTCATATGCCCCGGATACCATTGAAAATTCATCCAGTTTCCTCCTTCTATTTACCAAGCAGTCCGAAACGGTCTTTCGGGGAAAGGATAAACCATACTTTCCCTTCAATCTCGGAACGCTTTACATTTCCAATATCAGCCATCCGGCTGTCTTCACTGCTCTCCCGGTTGTCGCCAAGGACAAAATACTCATCTCCACCGAGAACGATCTTCTCACTGGCAATACCTGTATCTGCAATTGCAGTAGTCTCATACTTTTCATTCAGCTTTCTGTTGTTGATATAAATCTCTCCATCCCTGATCTCAACACTTTCGCCCGGAAGTCCGATAATCCTTTTAATATAGGAATGAAGGTTCTCATTCCCCTTTGGTTTGAACACGATAATGTCTCCGCGCTTCGGTGTACTGGCATCATATACGATCCGGTTTACCAAAACCACATCCCCATTCCGAATCACCGGGTTCATGGACTCTCCGATATTACTGATCTGATGCCCAAAATACCACACAAACACAAATGCGCACAGGCAGACGAGCACAATTTGGAATACCCATCCAAATACTTCGGGAATCCATTTCAAATTGATATGTTTTCTATGCTTTCTGTCAAACCTGAGTTCTTTTCTTTTTCTATGTCTCATCTGTTATCATATCCTATATTAGCAAAAGGGACAAGTACCTGTCGTATTTGTCCCTCTTTAAGCATTTACTATTTTACTAATTCTTTAACTTTTGCTCTCTTACCTACACGATCTCTTAAGTAGTTCAGTTTTGCACGTCTTACTTTACCTTTACGAACAACTTCTACTTTTTCAACGTTTGGTGAGTGAAGTGGCCATGTCTTCTCAACGCCGATTCCGTTAGAGCTCTTTCTTACTGTAAATGTTTCTCTTGCTCCGCCGCCCTGTCTCTTTAATACAGTACCTTCGAATACCTGAATTCTCTCACGGTTTCCTTCTTTGATCTTACCATAAACTTTTACAGTATCTCCTACGTGGAATTCCGGAGCATTTTCTTTTAACTGAGCTGCTTCAATGTTCTTAATAATTTCGTTCATGTGTGAACCTCCTTCATATTTTGACGTTCTTAATACGCTTTTCTATCGTATCAGAGGACCATCTCTGTTTTCATCACAACGTGCTATATATTAACACATTATTCTTCATTTTTCAAGTCTTTTTCTCGATTTTCTATAATCTCTTCTGCAAGTTCTCTTTCTTTCATGGTAAGCTCTGCGTCTTCCAGAAGGTCCGGACGCCATTTTGCAGTACGGATCACTGACTGCTCTCTGCGCCATTTCTCTACATTGGCATGATGACCGGATAAAAGGATTGGTGGAACCTGCCTGTCGTGCCAGATCTCCGGTCTGGAATACTGCGGATATTCCAGGAGATTGTCCTGAAAACTCTCAAATTCGGCAGATACATCATTATGCAGAACACCCGGGATCAGGCGGGATACCGCATCCACGATCATCATTGCCGGAAGTTCACCGCCTGTCAGTACATAATCGCCTGCTGACACATAATCCGTTACAATCTCCTCCAGCACACGTTCATCGATTCCTTCGTAATGTCCGCACAAAAGCACCAGTTCGTCTTCTTTCGCAAAATCTTCTGCCATCTTCTGGTTAAACGGCTTCCCCTGCGGGGAAAGATAAATCACACGTGGTCTCTTTCCTTCCGGGAGGGCTGCTTTTTCCTGAATGGCAAGATAGGTCTGGTAAACCGGCTCTGCCTGCATCAGCATTCCTGCGCCGCCGCCATACGGATAATCATCCACACTGCTGTGCTTGTTAAATGCGTAGTCCCGGATATTCCAGGCTTCAATCTCAAGAATTTTATTCTTCACGGCTCTTCCGATAATACTGGTTTCCAGACCGTTCATCACCATCTCCGGAAAAAGCGTCATGATATCAAATCTCATATTGTTCTCCTACTATTCTGTCGCTTAAATCAGTCCGTCCATCAGATGAACAGTCATTTTCCTATTCTCAGTATCTACATCCAGAATACAGTCATGGATTGCCGGAAGAAGCACCTCTGTGTGCGCCTCTGTCGATACCACATAGACATCATTCGCACCGGTTTCCATAATATCTTCCAGGACACCGAATTTTTCACCGTCCTCAGTGTAGACATCCATGCCGATGATATCTGCCATGTAATACTCATCCTCTTCCAGTTCCACGGCATTCTCACGAGATACAAGAAGCGGCATCTTTCTGTATTTTTCAATATCATTTATGTTATCGATCCCCTTGAACTTCAGAATCACATACTGTTTAAAAAATTTTACACCTTCAATTTCAAGGGGAATCTGTTCTTTTCCTGTATCAAGAACCACATCTTTCAGAGCACGGAAGCGGTTTGGATCATCCGTTGTCGGAAATACTTTGACTTCACCTTTGATTCCGTGGGTAGATGTGATCACGCCAACTTGCAGGTAATCATTTTGTTGCATACTTTGTCCTTTCTTAGCATAAGATAAACTTTACACCGAAAAAGTCTGTTTTAGTCTTTTGAAGCGACTTTTTCTCCATCCCCAGATACAGTGAATCTGTCATTGGCAGCTTCACTTGCATACTAAGGTATGATAAAAAACGCAGATAAAAATAAATTTACCTGCGTTTTATTTTTATGCTATTGCATAATTTCAACCACGACTTTTTTGTCTTCTTTGGCCGCGGCTGCCTTTACAACGGAACGGATTGCTTTCGCAATTCGGCCTTGCTTACCGATCACCTTTCCCATATCATTATCTGCGACATGTACTTCGATCACGGTAGTCTTGCCTTCCTGTTTTTCCGTAACCACGACGCCTTCAGGATTGTCCACAAGTGCTTTCGTAATTACTTCTACTAAATTTTTCATCACTCGCACCTCCGCGAAGCAACCTATTTTTCAATACCTGCTGCCTTAAAGATTTTTCCAACTACTTCTGTAGGCTGAGCACCGTTGTTTAACCATTTCTTAGCTGCTTCTTCATCTACTTTGAATACGCTAGGATCCTGAGTTGGATCGTATGTTCCGATTTCTTCGATGAATTTTCCGTCTCTTGGTGATCTAGAATCAGAAACAACGATTCTATAGAAAGGAGCTTTCTTCTGTCCCATTCTTCTTAATCTGATTTTTACTGCCATTTTACTTTCCTCCATAAAACAATTTGTATTTATAATAGTTTATCTATATATCACGCATGGTCTGCGGAATATATCTCCTTTAGAAAGGCATCTTGAACTTGCCTTTTTTACCTTTCCCGCCCATCATTCCCGGGAAAGACTTCATCATCTTGCGCATCTGCTCGAACTGCTTCATCATCTTGTTGACTTCCGAAATGTCAACTCCGGCTCCTGCTGCGATTCTTCGCTTTCTCTGCGGAGTGATGATGTCCGGATTCTGACGTTCCTTGATCGTCATGGAATAAATGATTGCTTCGACTCTTGCCATCTTCTGTTCCGCATCATCCGCATCGATATCAGGCATCTTGCCTTTACCAAGACCACCCATGCCGCCAAGTCCGGGAAGCATATTCATGATACTTCCAAGACCGCCCATCTTGCGCATCTGTTTCATACTTTCCAGATAGTCCTCAAAATCAAACTGCGACTTTTTGAGTTTTTCTGTCATCTTACGTGCCTGTTCTTCATCGATCTCTTCGCCGGCTTTCTCGATCAGGCTGAGTACATCCCCCATACCAAGGATTCTGGAAGCCATACGATCCGGATAAAACTGCTCCAGATCTGATAATTTCTCACCCATACCCACATAAAGGATCGGGCATCCGGTGACTGCCTTGATCGAAAGTGCCGCACCACCTCTGGTATCGCCGTCAAGCTTTGTGACGATTACTCCATCTATACCAATCTTCTCATTAAAGTTCTCTGCAACATTCACAGCGTCCTGACCGGTCATTGCATCGACAACGAGAATACTCTGATGAACCTCGACCGTGTTCTTAATCTCCTGCAGTTCTTCCATCATCTCTTCATCAATATGAAGACGTCCTGCAGTATCCAGAATAATCACATTGTTGCCATTCTTTTCAGCATGCTCCAGTGCTGCTTTAGCGATATTCGCCGGTTTCTGGTTATCTCCCATGGAGAACACTTCCACACCTTGCTTCTCTCCGTTGATCTGCAACTGTTTAATAGCTGCAGGTCTGTAGACATCACATGCTACCAGAAGAGGCTTCTTACCTTTCAGCTTGAACTTTCCTGCAAGCTTTGCTGTGGTCGTTGTTTTACCTGCTCCCTGAAGACCCATCATCATAATGACCGTCTTCTGGCTTCCCGGCTGGAATTTAATCTCCGTTGTCTCAGAGCCCATCAGATTCACCAGCTCGTCATTCACGATCTTGATCACCATCTGTCCCGGATTCAGTCCGCTCATCACATCCTGTCCGACTGCACGTTCCTGCACACTTTTTACAAAATTTTTGACAACTTTGAAGTTAACATCTGCCTCCAGAAGAGCCATCTTAACTTCACGCAGAGCCGCCTTTACATCATCTTCTGTAAGTCGTCCCTTGCTTCTTAAATTCTTGAATACGTTCTGAAGTTTTTCTGTCAAACTGTCAAATGCCATGTTATAACTCCTCTATGATCTCTCCCGAAAGCTTTTTCACTTTCTTTATCAGTTCTTTTTCGTCCTGCTCTTCATAATTCTCAAGAAGCAGATCGATCTCATGGACTTTTTTTTTCACAGACATGAACTTCTCCACCAAATGCAGCTTTGCTTCATAATCCTCCAGACTCTTGTTACAGCGCCGGATCATATCATGAACACCCTGTCTGCTGATCCCCGCATCTCTTGCGATCTCGCTGAGCGAATAATCTTCAAGAACTGCCTGTTCATAAATCTCTTTCTGATGTTTTGTTAAAAGCTCACCATAAAAATCATATAATAATGTCTGCTTTAAAATCTCGTCCATCACTTATCACCTGTGCTATCATATAACAGATTTTCATTGGTGTCAAGTATTTTTTCTTGACATTCAAGAAATTTTTCTACATGCAGGTTCCCATGTCCCTGTCTCTGGTCATAATACCTGCCCTTTTCACAGGAATTCCACAGTCTGTATTTAAGTTCCAGATTACACATATCCGGGTATTTCTGCAAAACCAGAGCCGCTGCCCCGGACACTACCGGAGTTGCCATAGAAGTCCCGGTTTTCGGAATATAGGCATAAGGGCTCCGCACCGGATACAGGTAATTGCAGGAATAGATCCGGTTCCCCGGCACGGCAAGATCCGGTTTTTTAATACAATCTCCGGTCGGCCCACAGCCGGAATACTTCTTTCCCAGTTCTTCATCCGCCCCAACTGTGATCACCTTCCGGCTGTTTCCCGGTATCGTGACGCTCCCTTCCTTTGGTCCTTTGTTTCCTGCCGCCGTTACGACTACCAGACCGGCATCCCAGAGCCGTTCTACCCAGAACAGGAACAATTCATCTTCCGGATCCTTCTTATGAGGAAGAGTTCCAATCGAAATATTGACGATCCGTATCTTCATTTCCTTTTGTTTTAACAACACGTACCGGATCCCGTTTATCACATCCCGGATTTTTCCACCACCTCTCTGATTCAGCACCTTGACAGCAAAGATCTGCGCCTCCGGTGCTATTCCGCTGTACAGGCCTCTTCCGCTTTTTCCATTTCCGGCAAGAATTCCTGCCACATGGGTTCCGTGTCCGTTGTCATCATATATGGTTTTCTTCCCCTGTACACAGTCCTTCCATCCCACGATGCGGCCGACAAGATCCGGGTGCTGTGTGATCCCTGTATCCAGAACGGCACAAACGACGCCCTTTCCAGTGATTTTGTTTCGCATTGTATCCGAACACCAGTAGTGGATTTTCCGTTTCAAATCTTTCATATTTAAAATATCCTTTTTCTATTAGAATATTCTTTCTGAAATCAGATGCCAATTTCTTCGGAACTTTTTTGAAACACTGACATGCCTCCTTACATATGATGAAGTGTAAAGAAACCTTACTGGAGGCTATCAAATATGAGTGAATTAAGTGCAACAAACTGCGGATGTGGAAATTCTATGGATAACTGTGGATGTGGCTGCGGAATGTCTTCCTGCGTATGGATCATTCTTCTCCTCTGCTGCTGTGGCGGATGGGGACGCAATGGCGACGGATGTGGATGTGGAAATGACAGCTGCCTGTGGATCATCCTTCTTCTCTGCTGCTGTGGCGGATTCGGTAACGGATTCGGCAACGGATGCGGTAATGGATGCGGATGTGGAAACGGCTGTGGCAACGGCGGATGCGGCTGCTAGTTACGAAACTCAGATCTTATTCGTTCAGACAGACCAGAGGCGGGGCAAATTATATCCCCGCCTTTTTTATGTTTTGTTTTTGCGCTTCTCCTGTTGCTTTTCGTGTTCCTCTTCCGGCTCCTTTTCCTTTTTCTTTCGCAAACATTCTTCATCCACTTCGTAGATCGCATTCCCATCAATAATAATCCGGCTGCTCATTTAACAAAATCCTTCCATTAGTTCTTCCTTTGCTTTATTATATGTGGATCTCATATTTTCCGTCTTCTTTACATATATATTTATAACGCTGAACCGTGGAGGACATATGGAAAAGAAACCGCCCCTTGTCATGACGCCATTTGACGAGTCTCTCACGAATGATTTTCTGCAACTTGTCAAAATCATTCTTCCCTATCTGCCCGATCACGTTCAGCGTATAGCTGGCATTTATGTGAAACTTACGGAACTTATGAATGCCTTTTACTGTTTCCAACCTCCTTATTATCATAATCGCAGAGGGCGGCTACGAAAGCAGGAGAAAGATCCAGGCAGCATGTTTGAAGCAGTTGTACCCTATCTTTCTCCTGAAAAAAGAGAAATGTTCGATTCCTTTTCCGGAATATGGCAAATGATGGAAATGATGAAAGAGATGGACTTTGGAGATCCTGCAAATATGGCAGATATGATGAATGGATTTCAGGCAGCACAGGATATGACGGATATGATGAGTGGATTTCAGACAGAAAGGATGGATGAAAATGAACGAATGGATGGAGCATCCGGATCTTGCGAATCTGGATCCGCTGAAACAGGAGCTGATCCGGACAGCAGCGTTGAAAGCCGGCGGCAAAAACGGGAAAGCACTGGTCCCGGTGATGATGTCACTGATCACCGGTGCGAATAAACGGGGAATCCGGTTTACCCCTGATGAGATTTCACTGATTCTTTCAGCGATCAAAGAAGGGAAAAGCAAACAGGAGCAGGCACAGATCGACCAGATGGTGCAGATGATCCGGACAATACAGGCAGGGAAACAACCACCAAGGTCCGGAAGGCAATAAAAATTGCCTTGCCCGACAATCAATGCTATAATGAACGGCAGAAATGCACTTCAGGAGGAGCTTATGACAACGATCAAACTTACCATAGAATACGACGGAACCCGCTATCCGGGCTTTTCCACAAAGAAAAAAAGCGCCAGTATCGAATCAAAGCTTGCACTGGCGATCAGGGATGTAACCGGACAGTCCACACAGCTTTTTGCTGCCGTAAAGACGGAACCGGGTGTTCACGCAACACACCAGATTGTAAGTTTTCAATTAGAAAAAGAATCTTTTTCAGACAATACAGAACTGTTAAAAATGAAATTAAACGCAGCTCTTCCGGCGGATATTGCAGTCACCTCGCTGGAAATCGCAGATGAACGTTTTGTGGCTTCTCTCGCGGTAAAAAGCTGTACCTATACCTGCAGGATCGCCACAGATCCTGCCGCAGCATTATTTTCCCGTCCTTACACCTGTGTTGTAAACGAGTCTCTTGACCTGGAATCCATGCAGCAGGCAGCGCAGCTTCTTATCGGTACGCATGACTTTGCCGCATTTTCAAACGGACGTACCAGAAAAAGTACAGTGCGCACTGTAGAAACGATCAAAATTAACCGCGAAGACCAACTGATACAGATTCAGCTGACTGCAAATAGTTTTCTCCGGCATATGCCGCAGCTTCTTGCTGGTACCATTCTCACAGCTGGAAAAGAAAAAAAGACAGACGGAACTACGCTGACTCTCGCTGGTGTAGAATCAGCAGCTCCTGCCTGTCCTTCGCATGCATTCACCCTGACGGATGTACAACTCCGTTAATCTATCCTTCGATGATCTTCACATAAAAGGTACGGTTTCTTGGTCCGTCAAACTCGCAGAAATACAGATCTTGCCAGATGCCAAAGACGATCTCTCCATCATGGATGATCAGCGTCTGTGACGGTCCGACCACCGTCGTCTTCATATGTGCATGCGAATTTCCCTCTACATGCTGATAGAAGAACTGTTCTGCCGGAAATACTTTTTCAAAGCTACACAACATATCATGCACCACATCCGGATCTGCATTCTCATTGATCGTAAATCCGGCTGTCGTATGTGGTGAGAAGATCACAGCAATCCCTTCTCTTACACCGCTTCTTTCAATGTCTTCTCTTACCATTTCTGTTACCTTTGTCATTTGCTGTGATGCGTTTGTCGCAATCTGATGTTCGTACAGATGCATATGCACACCTCCTTATTTTTCCAGATAAGCTTCGAGTCTCGGAAGCTCTCTTTTCATCATTTCATAGCCATGATCGTAGAAAGCCATCAGCTTATCATAATCTTTTTCCAGTCTGGATACCGGCTTCATTTCCGGGCGAAGGACGAAGATATTTCCTTCTTTTTCCAGCTTTTCTATGTATTCTTCTGTCCGGTTATACATCACCGGTCTTCGGATACAGGTGCGGACAAGTGCCGGATATTTGCTGTACATCTTCCGGTATAACTTGCCGACCGCTTTGGAAGTTGGTTTTTTGCGGTAGCCTTCCGGTCTCGTCAAAATGAGAACTATTTTTTTCAGTCCCTTTTCCTGCACATGCTTTACCGGAATGGAATCGGCAAGTCCACCATCCAGATACGGAATCCCGTCTATATTTACGATCGGACATACAAGTGGCATACTGCTGCTGGCTCGGCAGATCTTCATCAGCCGGTCACTGTCGTTCTCTTCGGTCATATATTCGGCATTTCCCGTAAGACAATTGGTTGTCACGATCTCACAGGTCATTCCATTTGAAAAAAAAGTATCAAAATCAAACGGAAAGAGTTCATTCGGATATTTATTGAATATCATATCCATATCCAGAAGACTTCTTTCTTTTACGAAATCTTTAAGTCCGTAATAATAGCTGTATTCCTTTCCTCTGTGGATCATACAGTCCCTTGTCCTGCCGATCTGCTTTGAGACATAATCGACTGCGTTACAGGAACCTGCCGATACACCGACCACGTATGAAAAATACAGATCTTTTTCCATCAAATAATCCAATGCGCCGGAAGTAAATACACCTCTTGTTGCACCGCCTTCCAACACCAGTCCTGCTTCTGTCAAAACACTCGCCCCTTTCGTCCTACCATGCTGTATATTTCGTGTATGATTTATAAGTATACCACAAATTCTTCCTTATGTTAATGCTTATTCTCTTGCGAAAATTGTGCAGTCATGTTACCATAATGAACGTAATGCAAAAATTGAAACGATAATTCTATTTGAATAAGGAGAATTTTTATGATTAGTACAAGTAATATCACCCTCCGCGTAGGGAAGAAAGCCTTGTTTGAAGATGTAAATATCAAATTTACAGAAGGCAACTGCTACGGTCTGATCGGAGCGAACGGGGCCGGAAAATCTACATTTCTTAAGATCCTTTCCGGGCAGCTTGAGCCGACCAGCGGAGAAGTCATCCTCACACCAGGTGAGCGTCTTTCTTTCTTACAGCAGGACCACTTCAAATACGACCAGTATCCGGTTCTTGATACTGTAATCATGGGAAATGCCCGTCTTTACGAGATCATGAAGGAAAAAGAAGTGATCTATGCCAAAGAAGATTTCACAGACGAGGACGGGATCAAGGCAAGTGAACTGGAAGCAGAATTTGCAACCCTGAACGGATGGGAAGCAGAATCTGATGCCGCATCTCTTCTGAACGGACTTGGAATTGAGACAGAGCTTCACTACAATATGATGAGCGAGCTGACCGGTGCACAGAAGGTCAAAGTCCTTCTTGCACAGGCACTTTTTGGTAATCCGGATATTCTTCTTCTGGATGAGCCTACCAACCACCTGGATCTGGATGCGATCGCATGGCTGGAAGAATTCCTGATCAACTTTGACAATACCGTTATTGTTGTTTCCCATGACCGTTATTTCCTGAATAAGGTCTGCACACAGATTGCCGATATCGATTACGGTAAGATCCAGCTCTACGCCGGTAATTACGACTTCTGGTACGAATCCAGCCAGCTGCTGATCCGTCAGATGAAAGAAGCCAACAAGAAAAAAGAAGAAAAAATCAAGGAGTTACAGGACTTTATTTCCCGGTTCAGTGCCAATGCGTCCAAGTCCCGTCAGGCAACTTCCCGTAAGCGCGCTCTGGAAAAGATCCAGCTTGATGAGATCCGCCCATCCAGCCGTAAATACCCTTACATCGATTTCAAACCGAACCGCGAGATCGGTAATGAAGTTCTGATGGTCGAAGGCTTATCCAAAACCATCAACGGGGAAAAAATCCTGGACAATCTTTCCTTCACACTGAACCGGGACGACAAAGTTGCATTTGTCGGTGGAAATGAATTTGCCAAAACTGTTCTCTTCCAGATCCTGATCGGAGAAATGGAGCCGGATGAAGGTACTTATAAATGGGGAATCACCACTACACAGGCATATTTTCCGAAAGACAGTGGAAAAGAATTTGACAATGACGATACCATCGTAGAATGGCTGACTCAGTATTCGGAAGAAAAGGATGTCACCTATGTACGAGGTTTCCTTGGAAGAATGCTTTTCGCCGGTGACGACGGTGTAAAGAAGGTTAAAGTTCTTTCCGGTGGGGAAAAGGTACGCTGTCTGTTATCCAAGATGATGATCTCCGGTGCCAATGTACTGATCCTCGACGAGCCTACTGACCACCTGGATATGGAATCCATCACTGCGCTCAACAATGGAATGAAGAAGTTCCCTGGCGTACTTCTGTTCTCTTCAAGAGACCACCAGATCGTTGAAACGACAGCAAACCGTATTATGGAAATCCTTCCGGGCGGAAAGATGATCGACAAGATCACAACTTACGATGAATATCTTGCGTCTGACGCAACTGCTGCGAAAAGACAGGCAATCCTGGATCTGAATACGGAAGAACAGGATGACTAAGAATTTATCTTATCGGTACATTTGTGCTGATGTATAATAAATCAGGACTAAAACTCAGGTAGTTCCCCCCGAACAATTGAAGTTCGGTCCGACACCCGAGTTTTAGTCCTTTTTTATCCTTTTATATTCTTTTTTTGCTCTATATTACAGGCTTCCAACAAACCGCTCAAATGCTGCCCTGCCTTCTTCTGTCTGCTTATAAACGCCGGCATCTTCCAGCACCTGGTTAAACACCTGTCCGATTTCCTCATGGAGAATGTCCATGATATTTTCTTTCGTAATGTCTGTATATTTTGGAAGGAATTCTTCTACCCAGTCTGCATGCTTTTCAAGCACTTCATTGCTGCGGATGTCCTTTCCTTCAAGGATTGCATCTGCAAGCTGTTCCATCTCACTTTTCAGTCTTGACGGCAGCACTGCAAGTCCCATCACCTCGATCAGACCAATATTCTCTTTCTTGATGTGATGTAATTTTGCATGCGGATGGTAAACGCCAAGCGGATGTTCTTCTGTCGTAATATTATTTCTGAGAACAAGATCCAGCTCAAAATACCCATCCCTGATTCTGGCGATCGGAGTGATCGTGTTGTGCGGTTCTCCGTTCGTCTCGGCAAAGATAAATGCGGCTTCGTCTGTATAAGATCTCCAACACATTAAAATATGGTCAGCTGCGCTGATCAGACGTTCTTTGTCTTTGCACTGCAGACGGATAACAGACATTGGCCATTTTACCATTCCGGCGCGCACATCTTCATACCCCGGAATCACATATTCTTTAATAACCGGAGCTTTTGCCATTGCAAATTCATGATTTCCACCCTGGAAATGATCATGGCTTAGGATCGATCCTCCTACGATTGGAAGATCTGCATTGGAACCAACAAAATAATGTGGAAACTGGCTGACAAAATCCAACAGCTTTGCAAAGGTTGCACGCTCAATTTTCATCGGCACATGCTCTCCGTTGAAAACGATGCAGTGTTCATTGTAATACACATACGGTGAATACTGAAATCCCCAGTCTTTTCCATCGATCCTGATCGGAATGATCCGGTGATTCTGTCTTGCCGGATGATTGACGCGACCGGCGTAGCCTTCATTTTCCTTACACAGCTGGCATTTCGGATAACCGCTCTGCGCGGCATTTTTTGCTGCCGCGATCGCTTTCGGATCTTTTTCCGGTTTGGACAGATTGATGGTGATCTCCATCTCCCCATATGGTGTCTCTGTGATCCATTTCTGATCCTTTTTAATCCGGTATCTTCGGATATAATCGCTGTCCTGACTAAGCTTGTAAAAATAATCGGTCGCCTTTTTCGGTCCTTCCTGATACAGTTCATAGAATTTATGGTTTACCATACTCGGTAACGGGACCAGTTTTCCCATGATTTTTGTATCAAACAGATCCCGGTACACGATTGAATCTGCAATCAGTTCTTTTTCCACTGCATAATCTGTAATCTCCTTCAGAATCTGTTCCAGCTCCTCTGCACCCCTGCTTCCTGGTGTCTCCTCGTAAGACTCCAGCCCAAGTGCCTCTAAAATCTGATTGGTAACAAATATTTTATCTTCCGGTGCTACAAGCCCCGTATCTAATCCATACTGAACCAGTTCTGTAATTGCCTGATCGATCATTTTTCTTCCTCCAAATCTTTTTGCTCGTCCTTTATCCATCCATTTTCAATGCGGCACATTTTTTACACCGAATCCTTTATTTATTCAGATAGCAAACTAAAATCTGTATTTATGTCTAACCTTGACAGCTAGCATATTTTCGTTTACGCGATTACTTTCATTCCGCCATATTTACGAACCTTTAATACGTGGCAGGATCCTTCTCCAAATACTGCATCCAATGCTTTTCTGTACTCTTCTACAAAATCATTCTTCACAAATGCCTGAATGGTTCCGGCAAATCCGCCTCCATGCACACGGCATACTCCATGGTTTCCGAGTACATTTTCGCTGACTGCAAGGGCAATGGATACTGCCTGGTTCTGCACGTCACGGTTAGTATATACATTCTGAAGATATTTGAAAGAGGAATCTCCGGATGCTTTGATCATATTAAGGAAATCTTCAAATCTTCCTTCGCGAAGGGATGCAACCTGTGCTGCAACTCTCGCATTATCACCGAAGAAATGCATAGCCCGAAGCACCGGACGGTCTCCAAGCTTCTCGCGGAGTGCCGGGATCGCTGCAAAAAATTCTTTTTCATCTACGTCACGGAGAACTTCTTTTCCAAAATATGTTGCAATAGCTTTCATATCCGCCGGAATCTGTGCATAATCCGGTGTCAGATCTTGATGAGAACCTTTGGTATCTACGATGCACAGACTGCATGCATGATTTTCAAAATCTACATCTACTTTTTCTACAACCGGAGCCTTTGGATCTTTGAAATCAATGTGGATCAGTCCACCAACCGCGCAGGCTGTCTGGTCCATCAGACCACTTGGCTTTCCAAAGTAAACATTTTCAGAATACTGACCAATCTGTGCAATCTCTACCATGCTGATCTGCATATCGTTGTAAAGTCCGGAAACAATGGTTCCAATGATTGTTTCAAATGCAGCAGACGAAGAAAGTCCTGCTCCGATCAGCACATCACTTGTCACATAAGCATTGAATCCACCAATCTTGTATCCGCGTTCTTTCAGTCCTGCAAGTACGCCACGGATCAGTCCGATAGATGTCCCTTCTTCTTTGTCAACCTTTTCTACATCATTCGCATCGATAACGATCATATCATATCCTTCAGATACCACACGGACGGTCATATCTTCATTTTTATTTACAATTGCGATCGCATCCAGATTAATAGAGGTTGCAAGCACCATTCCGTGCTGATGATCTGTATGATTTCCACCAACTTCACTTCGTCCCGGTGCGCTGTATACTTCTACTTCTCTGTCCCCATACAATTTCTGATACTCTGCCATCGCTTTTACATAGCGTTCTTCCTGATGTGCAATCACACTTTCATCAATATAAATATCTTTTAATGTATCACGGTACACGCCCTGTTTCATTTCTTCCATAAGTTTTGTAAGCTGTTTCATCTTCATTTCCTCCAAATACATTTTCGATTCTGCTTTGATAATTGTATTATAAAATATATTTAGTAAATTTGCAATATATATTTACTAAATATTTCAATAAATTTACTAGTGAATTTTTGTACAGTTCTACATAATTCTTTCACTTTCCATTTTTTTACTCCTCTGTTATAATAGAAGAATCAGAAATTTTTTAACAAGGGGGCCGCTTATGGCAACAATCAAAGATATTGCTTCTGCTGCCGGTGTTTCTGCCGCAGCAGTTTCACGTATACTGAATAATGATGAGACGCTCAATGTCTCACCGGAAACCCGACAGAAAGTACTGGATACTGCAAGAGAGCTGCATTATGTAAAGCGCGGACGTCCTTCTGTCAAATCACTTTTTACCCTTGGGATCATTCAGTGGTTCTCTTCCCAGCAGGAACTGGAGGATAATTATTATCTTCTGATTCGTCAGGGAATTGAAGATTACTGCCTCTCACACAATATCCAGATTGTGCGTACCTACAAAAGCGACATCAATTACATGGACGTTCTGAAGGATGTAGACTGTCTGATCTGTATCGGCAAATTCAGTCAGGAGGAAATTTCTTATCTGTATGAGATGAATTCGTGCATCCTGTTCCTGGATATGCCGGTAAACGATGACCGGATTTCCACGATCATTCCGGATTTCGGCGAAGCAGTTACAGAAGCTCTGGATTATCTGACCGGGATCGGGCACCGGGAGATTGGTTTCTTTACCGGAAAAGAATATATCGGTGAAAACCATCTCTATCCGGATTACCGAAAAAAAGTCTTTATTGATTACTGTGATGCACACGATTTGATTTATGAGCCTTATATCCAAGAGGGTGTCTTCCAGATTTCTTCCGGTTATGAGATGGCATGCAATCTGATCAACGGCGGCAAACTGCCGACGGCGATCTTTGCAGCAAGTGATCCGATCGCTTTTGGTGCGATCAAAGCCTTTACCGAACACGGGATCCGTGTTCCGGAGGATATTTCCATCGTAGGCTTTGATGATATCAATATGGCACAGTTTTCTGCTCCACCGCTGACAACGGTCAGTGCGCCAGCTTATCATATGGGAATGTACGGAGCTTCTATTCTGCAGCATCTCCTGAGGGAGCATCCGGGACCTGCACTTAAGATCAAACTGCCGTGTAAGCTGGTTGTCCGGAATTCGTGTAAAGCGATTGAAAAATAGCTCATATCTGTGTGAATATACCAATGAATTTTATCTAACATCAAAAAGCTCCCATCCGGAGAAGAAATGAGTTATAATTAGCTCACATTTCTCCGGATGGGAGTTTTTTTATTAAACAATTCATCAGAAAGCCTTTAGGACATCAAATAACTTTCTACCAGTCCTGCACTGACTCTTGATAATAAGTCACATTTTCCTGTAAAATTTCTATTTTTCCATCTTTTACTTCCGCAATTGATACCGCACAGTTCTTATGTACCCCCTGCTGCCAGTACCCGGAAATCGGCAGACCTTTCATCAGGCTCAGAATCCCGCAAAGTGCTGCACCATGTGTGGATAAAAGTACATTTTTATCCTGAAGCTCTTCTTTCTGATAAAATTCTTCCAGAAAATTATTCAGACGTGCCCGCACTTCTTCAAAGGATTCCCCTCCTTTTGGCGGCTGATACACTTCCGGTGCATTAAAAAAGTTGCGAAATCCCGGATCCGGAATATTCCATCCCTCTTCTCTGCAGCAAAGTCCCTCAAATTCTCCAAAGCTCATCTCCTGGATCCGCTTATCCGGGACAATCGGAACCTCCCTGTCCCCCAGGACGAGCCGTGCCGTCTCTGCCGCCCTTTTCAGCGGGCTTGTGTAACAGACCGCAAATGGAACATCTGCGAGTGCCGGAGCCGTCTCTTTTGCAAGTAGTTTTCCAAATTCATTCAGCGGAATATCCACCTGTCCCTGTAATTTTCTTTTTTTATTCCAGTCCGTCTCTCCATGACGGATCATATATATTTTCATCTCTTAGCTTCCTCCTGCTATCATTAAAAACACACGCATCCTCCGTGCCAGTCAGCATAGCGATCAGCACGGGAGTTAACAGTAACGATTATAGCACATTTTTCACCTTTCTTCCACCAAAAGGCTTGTTATTAAACTTTATGACAGTTATAATGATGTTGGTGTCAAAAGGTATTTTGACCCCTTAGATACCAGATTGCTACGTGCTTTGCACTCTTGCAAGCAAGCTTGCATCGGCTTTCTGACCTTTTTACCCTGGTATCTTATAATAAACGTAGTACAAAAAAGGAGATACTTGATTATGGAGAAAATTACCAGTTTCACAATAGACCATTTGAAGCTTGTTCCTGGGCTTTACGTCTCACGTAAGGATTGTGCCGGTGAACAGGTCATTACAACCTTTGATATCCGTATGACCAATCCGAATGAAGAACCGGTTATGAATACTGCAGAGGTTCACACCATCGAACATCTTGGTGCAACCTTCCTTCGTAACCACAGGGACTACGCATCAAAAACACTTTACTTTGGACCAATGGGATGCCGTACCGGCTTCTACCTTCTTCTTGTAGGTGATTATGAATCAAAAGATATCGTTCCACTGATGAAAGAAATGTTTGCTTTTATCGCAGACTTCAATGGGGACGTACCGGGAGCTGCTGCAAAAGACTGCGGAAACTATCTGGACATGAACCTTTCGATGGCAAATTATATGGCAAAAAGATATCTGACTGAGGTTCTGGAAAATATTACAGAAAAACAGCTGGTTTATCCTGAATAAGCCTTACTATATGAACCTGAAAATGGGAGCCAAACATACTATCCATTGATTTTCTTCTAATGTTCCTGTATGTTTGCTCCCATTCCTGTTTTCAATCAAAACTCTCTATGATACACTTCCGGAATTTCTACCAGAACCTCTCTTCCGTTGTAACATAATCTGCCGGAAGATCAAATTCTTCGGTCTCAATTTCTTCTACGATCTGCATTTCATAAGCAGCTGCGATCCGGCAGATATCTTTCCGTTTTTCAAAATAACGATCATAAAATCCACCGCCATAACCGACACGGTTCTTTTTTTCATCAAAAACACTTCCCGGCAGGATTGCCAGTGTAGTCTGCCCTTCTCCGGCTTTATAAACAGGGCATTCTTTTTTCGGCTCCAGGATGCCATAAGCCCCCTTTTCCAGATCCTCAAAAGAATGTATCCGATAAAACTCCATCTCTTTTCCCGCTACCCGTGGCACATAGACCTTTTTTCCAAGCCCCCATGCCTTCTCGATCAGTGTTCCGGTTGCCACCTCTCCACGAAAATCAATATACGCAAGAAGGTTGTCTGCATTTTTAAATGTCTCTGTCTCTTCAATGCGTCTCATGATCCGCAGGCTCTTCTCCCGAACCTCTTCTTTTGGAAGTGCCTGTCTCATTTTCAGAAATTTTGCCCTAATTTCCTTTTTTCTGTCCATATTTCTCACCCAGATTTGTAATGGATCCATCCTTCTCCTTGATTGAAATGTTATTAAGCTGTCCACGAAGATTTCTTTTGAATGCATCTACATATTCCCGTCTGAGAATCTGCTGTTCTTTTTTCTCTTCCTCTGTCAGTCCTTCTGCTTTTGATTTTCTATATAATTCATTAATGCGTTCAATTTTTGCTGTCTCCATTTTTCTTTTGTCCCTTCTTTGTTTTTCTATATAATAATGTTATCTTTTTAATCAGCTGGAATAATTTTCCAGGAACCCATAAAGCTTGTCTTTTCCCTCTAACCGCTTTCCCTCCCGGATCTCATTCTGCAGTTCTTCCGGAAGCTCTTCGACACGGATATTCGTATATTCATAAATACTTGTCTGGTCGTCCAGATAAACAATCACATATCCGTTGCG
Organism: Coprococcus sp. AF102-57; assembly: GCF_027686195.1. Classification (NCBI taxonomy): domain Bacteria; kingdom Bacillati; phylum Bacillota; class Clostridia; order Lachnospirales; family Lachnospiraceae; genus Coprococcus; species Coprococcus sp. AF102-57. The sequence goes on from NZ_JAQCSY010000019.1 coordinate 63,336, forward strand.
GTTTTTCAGATAATACACCCCTTCTTTGTGTGCGCCACCTTGAGTGCTGACTGTCTGTTCTGTTTCCTGCTGCTCCGTCTGTTCTGTCCTTGCAATTTCTTTCCTGTAATTATAATCTGCATAATATGCATAAGATAAGATTGCAAGAATCAGAAGAGTCCCCGTTAAAAGACCAATATGATATCTTGTTTCCATAAGGAACACTCCTTTTTCTACAAGTATTGGTCTGCTTGGAGGATTTTATTCATTATGGGGGAATTTTTAGGTTGTGATATCAAATCATCTACAGCTTAGTAATATCTGCGTTCTTTTAATAAATGGCATTTTTTGCAGACTATTACAATTTGGTGACCTTTTGGGAGACCGAGGAGTTCTTTTTCGGACATGCCACCCATTTTAAGGAGAACGACTGCGTATACCGCTACTGCCACGATGAGGGCGATCAGGGTTGCGATTCTTCCTCCGATGAAGGTGTCAAGTACGAAATGCACTGCCCATGCCAAAATTGCCATAACAGCTCCGGCGATAGACGGAATGACAAAAGTCTTACGGCTCTCCTGAAGATATCCACATGCTTCACGGATATCATGTGCATTCATGATACACATGCATAAAGAGAACACAATCTTACTTCCAATCAGTGCATAAATGCCCCATTTGAACATAACAAGCATAATAAACAGAGATACAATATGTAGTATCAGGGATACCATTGCATTTTTTACCGGTTCCATCATACGGTCCAGACCCTGAAGCACTGTATTCGTAACGGTTGAAAGTGAATAAAATACCAGAGAAATCGCTCCGATCTTCAGCATAATTCCCTGTGTTACATTATCTACATTCGGCCACAGGAAATCCATGATAGGCTGACCAAGTGCAAAGAATCCAAATGCGCTTGGAATCGCAATCAGCATCGTGTAACGGATAACTGTATAAATCCGGTTATGTAACAGTCTTCTGTCATGATTCTCTGCCGCGCTTACAAGCCCCGGGATCACAGATGATCCCAATGCACTCGCAACGGCAAGCGGTACGTTAAACAGGGTATAATACTGTCCTAATTTACCAAGAAGCTCTGCACAGACCGCCTCACTAGTTCCCTGTGCACCCATGATCTTATTGAACATTGCACTGTCAATAACATTTGCACTGTTATAAATCGTTGTACTTAAAATGATCGGTGCAATCGTCAGAATCAGGAGTTTGAAAATCGCACGGTAATCATCCAGTTCTTTCGAGGTATCCCGCTTCATCTGCCGCATCATCGGCTTGCGGAATACCACATAGCAGAACAGTAAGAACAGCAGACCGATCAGAGCACCGGCTACTGTACCAAGTGTACCTCCTGCTGCGGAATAGGCTGGTCCTAAAAGGTTATTTCCCTGCACCTTAGCCATCTGTTTTCCATTTTCCAGAAGAACGGCTGCACCTACAACACTGACAATCGCATTGAGAAGCTGTTCAATGATCTGCGAAATTGCAGTCGGGATCATCGTTCCCATCCCCTGGAAATAGCCACGAAAAACTGCCATAATCGCACAAATCAGGAGTCCGGGAGCAAGCACCTTCAAAGAATAGCAGCTCATTTTGGCTCCCATCAGATATTCTGCGATCGCCTCTGCTCCAAAAAATACGATCACCATGATCGTGACACCAGATAGCGTAGCTATGATCAGCGATGCCTTCAATACCCTGAATGCATTTTTCCGCTCTCCTGCCGCCATTTTGAGAGACACCAGCTTTGATACCGCAACCGGCAGACTGTAAGACGAAATGATCAGAGCAATAGAATACACCTGAAATGCCATATCATAATAGCCCTGTCCTTTAAGCCCCATAATATTGAGCATCGGGATCCGGTATACTGCCCCGATGATCTTTGTGATAATACCGGCTGCCGCAAGGATACTTCCCTGCATCAGAAAACTGCCGCCCTTTGATTTTTTCCTTTTACCCATACGTTAAAACCTCATACTTTTATCTATCTTGTAATTCCCAGCATCTCCAGAACTTCCCGCTGTTTCTTTTCCATCACGAGCCGTTCTTCATCTTCCATATGGTCATAACCTAACAAGTGCAACATACTGTGCGCAATAAGGAAAGCAAATTCACGTTCTACCGAATGGCCATATTCTTCTGCCTGTTCCTTTGCGCGCTCTTTGGAAATCACAATATTGCCGAGCATCAGTTCTCCGGTCTCCGGATCAAATGAACTGTCATCTGTATCCAGATATGCATAATCAGCCGGTGACGGGAATTCCGTCATCGGAAATGACAGGACATCAGTTGCACGGTCGATTCCGCGAAATTCCAGGTTCATCTGTCGGATTTCCTCATTCATCGTAAGAAGAAGTTCTACCTGCGCCTCGTACGGACACTTCTCATAATCCAGGACTGCATCTGCAACTTTTGTCGCCAGTTCTTCATAAGGCAGCTTTAAATCCAATGCTCCCTCATCCTCTAAAAATAGTCTCATCTTGTTCCTCGTTTCTTTCTGTCTCTAGTGTGGGATTTTTTCTGTTCCTGCTTTTGCTCGTATTCCTCGTACGCTTTAACAATTCGCTGCACCAGCGGATGTCTGACAACATCCCGGCTGGTCAGACGGCAAATCGATATATCTTCCAGATTCTTGACTACACTCACTGCCACATCAAGTCCAGATGTCTGTCCTGCCGGAAGGTCTTTCTGTGTAGAGTCTCCGGTGATCACGACTTTGGATCCAAAACCAATACGTGTCAGGAACATCTTCATCTGCGCCGGTGTGGTATTCTGTGCCTCATCCAGAATAATAAAAGCGTTGTCAAGGGTTCTGCCTCGCATATAGGCAAGAGGCGCAACCTCGATCAGCCCTTTTTCTGAATTCTTGATAAAGCTTTCTGCTCCCATGATCTGATAGAGTGCATCATAAAGTGGTCTTAAATATGGATCGATCTTGCTCTGCAGATCTCCCGGCAAAAAACCAAGCTTTTCTCCTGCTTCAATTGCCGGACGTGTCAGAATGATACGCCCCACTTCATTGCGTTTGAACGCCGTGATTGCCATTGCCATCGCCAGATAAGTTTTACCGGTTCCGGCAGGACCAAGGCCAAAGGTGATCATCTTTTCCCGGATCGCATCCACATATTTCTTCTGTCCGAGCGTCTTTGGTTTGATTGGCTTTCCCTGAAGTGTATGACAGATCAGGTCTTTATCAATTGTCAGAATATCTTCCGCACTGTCTTCCATCGTAAGGGACAGGGCATAGTCTACATTCTGCTCCTGGATCGTGTTCCCGCGCCTGGAAAGCTCGGTAAGCTGCGACAATACCTGCTGCGCCCTCTCTACATTCTTTTCCTCTCCAAGGACTTTCACCTTTCCATTTCGCGCGATCAGTGTAACATGTAAAGCTCTCTCAATTTTTTTTGCAAATATATCGAACTGGCCAAACACATTTTTTTCATGTTCAGCCGGTATGTCTATCATGGTCTCAAGAATTCCCATAAATCAGTTTCCTTCCTGCTGTATATTTTCTGCATCTGCCTTCGGCAGTTCATGTACCGTTCCTTTTTGTACAATTCCGAACGGTCCGGATAAAACCAGTTTCCCCTTTGCCGAATACCGGTTCGTCTCCCTGTATATTTTAACATCATTCTCTGAAATTTGAACCCCTTTTTTCTCTAATCGGGTGCAAAACTTCTCAAAATTATAGGACAGAATTTCTCTTGCTTCCCTGTCTGTATAAGAAATCTCCTCTTTTCTGCTCTCTTTGCTCCGTTCAACTCTTACCGAGACCGGAAATGGAAAATGTCTCTCCAAATACAGGATATATCTGCAGGTCAACGCATTATATTCCGGGTAAGGTAGCTCCCGCCTGCCAAAAAGATACAGCCTTCCCGGTGTTTCTATCCAGAACCTCCAGCTCTTCTTGCCTGTATCTTTCCATACCGGATGCAGCCTGTCAAGAATATCTGTATACGCAACCGTTGTCTGTGCTATTATGTCTGCATCCGATACCCGGTACTGGTATCCTGTCACCTCATCTGAATCATTCTTTACTTCCACACTTCCACTCACAAGGATCTCTCCTTTTTTTACCTCACTGCCTTCCCGGACAAGCGGATTCCCTTTTCGTGTAATGATCTTCTGAATGATCCCGTCCGCTTCTGCCACAATATCCATCGGCGCTTCCGCCTCAGCTTCTGTCTGCAGCTCCTTCCGGTCAGGATTCTCCCTGACTTTAATCTTCAGACAACTCCCATGAACATAGGCTGAAACCCAGATAATATCGTCGTATTCCATACGAATATCTTTTTCAATCCGGTCACAGTCTACATTCTTTTTTGCCATTCCACAGGCAATTCCTTTTTCCGTCAGAAAAGAAAGCAAAACCTCATCTGTCCTTGCAAGGTTTCCATCAATCTGAATCCTCCATATAAAAGAAGAAAGCAGAAAGATCAGACAGATTGCGATGACCGATCCTGTAAAAAAAAGCTTCCGTCCACGGTATTTATGTATAAAAAACGGGACTCCTCTTTTCTGGATGATCCGTACCTTTGCCCTGCTCTTCCTGACCATTGGTCGCAGTCTGCGGAAATCCCGGACGCGGATATTCATCTCATATGCCCCTTTTGCCGGTCTCAGATTCCAGAGAAAAATCCCATGATAACAGCAAAGATTTAAAAAACGTTCCGGTGAATATCCTTCGACTCTGATGCGCAGGTATCCGGCAAGATTATTCAGAATATATCGCAGCATCTTCGTCATCCCTTCCTAAGAATACTCAATTTTCTCTACCTTTCCGGTAATCTTCATATCGGTTGTTGTATAGTAGTTGATCTCAAGTGATTTCCCTGTGATGCGAATCTGCCCGCTACGTACATTTATACGGATCAGCTGTTCGGTATATTCCAGAATTCCACGGTAATTCTCTATATTCACTTCATAATGCCCTGTAAGAGTCAGAATCGGGACACCCAGCACCACATCCTTCGGCAAATTTGCTGCATCTGCCATGCGATACCTTCGTGTCCCGTCTTCTTGTTCGGATCTCTGTCTCATATTGCCGCATATACCGTTTTGTTGACAGTGTATGCTTCAGAACCACATAATATTCCTATGCTGTATAATTGCTGAATTTTCCCGGGAGCAGTCTTCCCGCACATGCATGAATTTCGATCTGACCTTTTTCTCCGGCAATAAACTTTAATGCCGTTGTCTCATCTGACAGTTCCGGTGTCGGTCTGCCAATCGTAAGCACATTCTTCTTTGCGTAAGTTGTAAAGGTATATTCACTGCCCGGCCGCAGAGAACAGATGGGTCTGCCATTTAAGAAAAATGCATCCTGTCCGCCGGTATAACCGCCCTCTTCTTCGATAATATGGATCGTTGCCGGAGCAAAAAGGCAATCCGGTTCCTGCTGTGGCTGTTCCCAGACATTCTGTTGATTATCCCAGCCGTTCTGATTCCATCCATTTTGCTGATTATCCCAGCTGTTCTGATTCTGGTTCCATCCATTTTGCTGATTATCCCAGCTGTTCTGGTTCTGGTTCCATCCATTTTGCTGATTGTCCCAGCCGTTCTGGCTCTGATTCCATCCACCTGACTGATTATTCCATCCATTTGGCTGGTCTTCTGGTCTGTAATTTCCCATCGGTGCTTTTTTTGCAATCCAGTAAGAAGTGAAACCGCCAATTGCAGCTCCGATAATTCCAAAAACATATGCCCCGTAAAATGCATTATCACCAGCATTCAAAAGCTGCATCAGCCAGGCTCCGACAAAAGTACCGGTAAATTCAAGGCCAAACCACAATCCCAGTGTCAATGCACGATATTTTTTTGGATTCTGTCCTCTTTCTATCGCGTGCTTTCCATTCACACGCCAAAGCCATATAAGACAAATAATTTCTAACATTTGTTTTCCCTCTTTCGCGCTTCTATTTTGTTACATAAAAGTATTATATCTTCAATCGCAGCTGAAAACAATCCATTATTCTGTGAAAACTTTATAAAATCGAACAGACTGGCTCCTCCATGATCCGGATATACAAAAAAATCGATCCTACTTTTCCTGTGATTGTAAGATCGATTTTTCATTTCTTTGTTATACTTGAATTCTCGCGGCGGCATCCTGGCTGATAGCGAACCGCTTCTGGTCAGATGCTATAATCATCATACCACTGGCATCATTCTGGATCACATGGATTTCGCTGCCCTCTTTGATTTTGAATTCCTTTAATTTTTCCAGCACCTCCGGTACTCCGAACATCCATTTGATCGTGTACCATTTTCCCGGAACAGCTGTTGATAATGCCTGCATTTTTACACCTTCTTTTTTTCTCCTTTGACTTTACTACAGTATACTCGCTTTCATATTGGTTAGTCAACGACAATGTTTTTTAGTTATTATATACACAATTCCATTCAATAGCCATATTTAACAATTATTTTCAGAATTCAACTTCTGTTTTATCACCCTCACTATAAGCTGGTTCTGGAAGAAAATCTGATCAGGGCAGACGAGCTGGATGAAGTTCTGGATGCTTATGCAATGACCGAACCTGAAGTCATACTCATAAAAGAAGCAATGTAACAAGACAAAAGCCCCAGGATCTATCAACTCATTACCCGTGATAAATCCTGGGGCTTCCTTCATTTAAAATACCACCGTTTCCCCTGTTCCAAGTGCATGTACCATTTCGCCAAGTTCTTTTTTCAGAATCCTGAATGCAATATTTCCGGTACAGTGACCGGTATAGATTTCCTCTACGCCAAGCCCTTTCAATTCCTGCGCAGTTTCCACAACCTCTTCCTCTGGTATGGCAAGTGTATCCATGCCCGAAAGCTTCATCATATGGAATCCACCGACAACCGCATAGACCTTTTGCCCGCCGAGTGCCATCTGCACTTCTCGCACAATATTGACAATTCCCCCATGGGAACAGCTATTAAATATCACCAGTCCTTTTCCCGTCTCAAAAACCACACTCTGCTCATGTGCAAAATCATCTGCAATAAACTCTTCACCGATTTTCCGGTACATGTGTGCCCTGCGTCCCATCTCATCCAAACCGCCGGTAAAATGCGGTACGACCCAGACGCCTTTTTCAACTTCACAGACTGCATTTAACGGACGGAACCGCTCTTTATAATTTTCCAGAAGATGCTGCGGAATTCCAATATATTTATCTTTTCCTTCTGTCCGGTAAAAGCAGTTTTCAGCAGACGTCTCCTGCATATAGACCGCTGCTTTGTCATTCTCCTTAAAAAACTCCTCAAAACCGCCACTGTGGTCATAATGTGCATGGGATAAAAACGCCGTATCTACTTTCGAAAGATCAATCCCCAGCTCCTTTGCATTTTCTGCAAAGAGCGCTGTTGCGCCAGTATCCAGAAGGTACGTCTTCCCCTCATATTCGATATAAACCGACAGTCCATGTTCTGCACAAAGTCTGCATCTGGAACTGTTTTCTACTAATACTACCATCTTCATATGAATCAGCCGTTACTGAAAACTTATAAAAAGTTACA